>CAMFIX010000234.1 GCA_945952425.1 uncultured Pseudorhodobacter sp.
CATCCGGCGCGGTCGCGGCGGGTGTCGCTGCCGTTTCGGTCGTGGCCTCGGTCGTGCTGGGCGCCGCCGTCTCGGTCGTCGCCTGCGGCACGGCGGTCGCAGTCGCAGTTTCGGTCGCAGTTTGGGTCGCCGCCGGCGTTGCCGTGGAGTTCTCCGTCGCGCTGGCGGTCTCGGTTCCGGTCTCGGTTCCGGTGGCCGGGGTGCTCAGGCTCGCGGCATTGCCGGTTTGCGGCGTACCGGAGGAGGGCGAGGTCACCTCGCCCGTGCCCATGAAGAACGAGGACCAGACCGCCACCGCCGCCAGCAGCACCAGGAGCGCGACCGTCAGGATCAGCCCCAGGTAGCGCGGCTTGCCGCCGATCGGCGTGCGGCCCTTGATGACCGGCGCCGGGCGCGCGGGCTTGGCGGCATCGGCGGTTTCTGCCGCCGCCGTGGGCAGTTGCACGACGTTCTTCTCGCGCCGGGGCATGCCCGGGATGGTCGGAGAGGTCACGCCGACCGACTTGCCCTTGGCCGGTTTCGCCGCCGCCTTGGCCGGGAAGGCCACGGTCTCGCCGCGCGGCTCGGGCTTGGCGGCGGGCTTGGCCAGCGCGGGGCGCGGCACGGCGCCGGGACGGCTGACGCCGCCCAGGCCCCGGGCCTCGGCCGTCTCGGTCTCTTCGGCGGCAGCCCCCTTGCGGGCGGCAAGTGCGGCGGCAATCGCCGGGGCGATGGCAGGCGGCAGGTCATCCTCGGGCGCCGCGACATCGAGCGCCATCGGCGCCTCGGGCGCCGTGGGCTTGGCCGGGGGAGGCACGGGCTCCGCCTTGGGGGGCTCGACCTTCACCGGCTCGGCCTTCACCACCTCGGCCTTGGGCGCTTCGGGCTGGACGGGCGGGGGCGCCTCGGCCTCGACTTTGGCCGTCTCGGGCTTCACCGCATCGGGCTTCACTGCGTCGGGTGCGGCTTCCTCGACAGGAGAATGCTCCGCCGCGGCGGGCGCGTCCGGCGCGGGGGCCTCGGCCGATTCGCTCGCCGTGGGTTCGGGCTGCGGCGGCTCGCGCAGGATCACCGAGACCGGCGTCGCATCGCGCTCGACCTTCTCGCCCTCGGCCAGAAGCGTCGGCGCCAGGGCGCTCGGCCCGAAGAAGGGCTCGCCCTCGAAACTGCCCGCCTCGGGCACCGCGACGAAGGAGACCGGGTTGAACCGATGCTCGGTCGCGAAAGCCTCGGCCTCGGCCAGTGTTTCCTTGGCGATGACGGCGACCTGCACTTCAGGGCCGTTGCCCGACCAATCCCAGGCCAGTTCGTCCACCGGATAGGGCGTCCGCCCCTCCAGCGCCAGCCGGATCAGCCGTCGCCGACGCGCGGCATCGGTCGAACCGACCTCGACCGTGGTGTAAAGCACCTGGTCGCTGGGCAGGATCAGCTTGGTGGTGATGCCGCGCGGCGACAGCCCCAGGGCGGTCGAACGCATATAGGCCAGCGCATCGTCGAAATCGGGCGCCCCAAAGGTGGCGGAGCCCACAAGGCTCCACCCCCGCGAGGTGCGATGCAAGAGCGTGACCTGGCCGTCACGGAAGTCGAGGGCGAAGGTAGGTTTCATGGGTCGCGTCTAACACAGGCCTTCCATGGCGGAAACAAGGCCTCGGGGTTGCAGCGCCTTCCTACAGCAGGAAATCGCCGAAGAAAAGGAAATCGCCGGTCTTGTCATGCCATCGGCGGGAATGTCGCCTAGATCAGGGGGGTGAAAGTTGCAACAGGAGGCATTCATGCGGTTTCTTCTTCCGGCCATGGTGGCGGTTGGCCTCGCGATGGGGGGCATGGGCATGGCAGAGACGGGCACGATCAGCGTGACGGGCACGGGCACGGTTTCGGTCGTGCCGGATATGGCGACGCTGAACCTTGGCGTGACGACGATGGGCGACACGGCCGGGGCCGCGATGACGGCCAACAACGAGGCGCTGACGGCGGTGATCGGGCGCTTGATCGCGGCCAAGGTGGCGGACCGCGACATGCAGACCTCGAACCTGTCGTTGAGCCCGAATTGGGTGGCCAAGGCGGATGGTTCGGGGCAAGAGGTGAAGGGCTATGTCGCCTCCAACCAGCTGACGGTGCGCATCCGCGATCTGTCGAGCGTGGGGGCCGTGCTGGATGCCGCGGTGCAGGACGGGGCCAATACGCTGAACGGGCTGGTCTTCGGGCTGACCGACGACCACGCCCAGCAGGACGGGGCGCGCAAGGCCGCGGTGGCGAATGCCATGGCCCGCGCCAAGGTGATCGCCGAAGCGGCGGGGGCCAAGCTTGGGCCCATCGCCTCGATCACCGAGGGCGCCGGCTATCAACCGCCGATGCCGATGGCGAGTTTCAAGGCCGATGCCGCCAGCGTGCCGGTGGCGGCGGGCGAGATCGGCGTGCAGGCGCAGGTGACGATCACCTGGGAGCTTGCGCAGTAAATCGCCGGGGGGCGGCGGGGTGAACCCCGCCCTACCGATTTGCCCTACCGATTTGCGGAGCCTGACCCCCGCCCGATGCGCCCGGGCGGGGGTTCGTCTTTTACACCGTCGCCTTCGCCAGGGCCTGGTCCAGGTCGGCGATGATGTCGCGGGCATCCTCGATCCCGATCGAAACCCGCACCACATCCGACGCCGCCCCGGCGGCCGCGCGCTGTTCGTCCGACAGCTGGCGGTGGGTCGTCGAAGCCGAATGGATGATGAGGCTGCGCGTGTCGCCGAGGTTGGCCACGTGAGAGAACAGCTTCAGGCTGTCGACCAGCTTGACGCAGGCCTCGTAGCCGCCCTTGACCCCGAAGGTGAACAGCGCCCCCGGCCCTTTCGGCGTGATCTTCTGGGACAGGTGGTAATAGGGCGAGCTCTTCAGCCCCGGCCAGGTCACCTGCGTCACGCGGGCGTCCTGCGCCAGCCATTCCGCCACGATCTGCGCGTTTTCCACGTGGCGCTGCATCCGCAAGGGCAGGGTCTCGATCCCCATCAGCGTGTAATGGGCGCCTTGCGGGTTCATCGTCATGCCGAGGTCACGCAGCCCCACGGCGATGGAGTGGAAGGTGAAGGCCATGCCCCCCAAAGCGGCGTGGAAGTTCAGCCCGTGATAGGCGGGTTCGGGCGCGGCGAGCGAGGGGAACTTTCCGCTCGCGCTCCAGTCGAATTTCCCCGAATCGACCACGATCCCGCCGGTGACCGTGCCATTGCCGGTCAGGTATTTCGTGGCGGAATGGACGACCAGCGTCGCGCCGTGCTCGATGGGGCGGCAGAGATAGGGCGAGGCGGTGGTGTTGTCGACGATCAGGGGCAGGCCGCGCATGTCCGCGACGCGGGCGATCATGTCCAGGTCGGACAGCGCACCGCCCGGGTTGCAGATCGTCTCGCAGAAGAGCGCGCGGGTGTTCTCGTCGATGGCGGCCTCGATGGCCTTGGGGTCGTCGAAATCGACGAGCTTGGCCGACCAGCCGAATTTGCGGATCGTGTTGTTGAACTGCTGGATCGTGCCGCCGTAAAGCCGGGTGGAGGCGACGACATTGGTCCCGGGGCTCATCAACGGGAAGAGCGCCATGATCTGGGCGGCGTGACCGGACGAGCAGCAGACCGCGCCGACGCCGCCTTCCAGCGCGGCAACCCGGGATGCCAGCGCCGAGACGGTCGGGTTGGTCAGGCGGGAGTAGATATAGCCCACCTCCTGCAGGTTGAAGAGTTTCGCCGCGTGATCGGCATCTCGGAAGACGTAAGCCGTCGTCTGGTAGATCGGCACCTGCCGCGCGCCGGTGGCGGGGTCGGGGGCGGTTCCGGCATGGATCGCAAGGGTGTTGAAGCCGAGTTCGGTCATGGAGTCCTCCTCTGGAATGGCAGGGAGGGTAGGCCGGGAGAGGGGGGGCATGCAATGGAATTCGGTAGGGGGAACAGCGGGGGAACACGGGTAAGCGGTTGATCGGGCTTGGAAAAGGATAAACCCGCTGCAAGGGGCGCCTGCCGTGGCAGCGCCATGCTGCGCGGGCCGCGGGGGCGAAAAATTTTCGGCGAAAATTTTTGGCCCGGATGACGGGGGGCGCTAGCGCGGCAAGAGCTCGGGGGCGGCGAGATGGGCGATGCGGCCTTGGCGCAGCGTCATCAGGGGGCGCGGGGTCTCGCCCTCGGGCCAGTCGAGCAGGACCAGGTCGGCCCGCGCGCCCGGCGCGATCTCGCCCCTGTCGGAGAGGCCTGCGGCCCGGGCGGGGTTGGCGGAGACCAGCGGCCAGAGGGTTTCCAGGCCCAGGCCTTCGGCGCGGAGCCGCGCCATGGCGGCCAGCATCGCGGGATAGAAGTAATCCGAAGCCAGGATGTCACAAAGCCCGGCGCGGATCATCTCTCCCGCGCCGGGCGAGCCCAGGTGCGAGGTGCCCCGTGCGGCATTGGGCGCGCCGAAGACGATCCAGTCGCCAGCAGCGCGGGCGGCCTCGGCCGCCCTGCGGTTCATCGGAAACTCGCTGATCCGCGCGCCGAGCCCGCGGTAACGCGCCCGCGTCTCGGCCTGGCTGTCGTCGTGGCTGAGCATCGCCACGCCCGCCGCCCGGCCCATGGCCGCGACCTTTTCCACCACGCCGGGCACCTCGGGGCGGCGCCGCCAGATCTCCGCGATCAGGGCGACGTAATCGGGCACCGAAAGGCCCGAGCGTTTGGCCCGGTCGCCCATCTTTGCGGCGAAGGCGGGGGAGCCGAGGTCGGTGACGGGGAAATCCGGGTCTTGCTCGAACGGGCGTTCCTGCAGGGGCACGGCGGGGGTCAGCACGGCCATCGACGTGTGGTCGTTGAAGGCGATGGCGGGGGCGAGGGGGCCCTCCAGCGCCGCGGCGATCAGGGGCAGCGCCTCGAAGCAGAAGGTCTCCCAGCGCAGTTGCACGCGGTTTTCGGCCGCGAGCCGGGGGGCGAGGCGGTCCAGACCGCGGATCACCGCGGCGGCCATGTCGAGCGAGCGCAGCCCAGGCTCCCAGGAGAGCGTCAGGGCATGGAAGGCGGTCGCGATGCCGTTGGAGGCCAGCTGGCGGTCGGTCTCCATCAGCGCGGCGTCGAGGGGGAAATGCACGCCGGGGCGCGGCATCAGCTGACGCTCGAACGCATCGCCGTGCAGGTCGACCAGCGCCGGGGCGAGGATCAGCCCGCGGGCGTCGATCCCGGGGCCGCCCGCGTCGAAGGCGATGCGGCCGCCTGTGACGGTGACATCCAGGGGCCGGAGCCCGTCGGGCAGAAGGGCCGTCGCGCCCTTGATCGTGAAATGGTCCATGGCGGCAGGATAGCGGGGTTGGGTTACGGTTTCATGTCAGGGAAAGCGGGGGAGGGGGACGTGTCCGGCGGGCGTCTCGGGGGCGCAACTTGGCCAAGGCGGAATGGGGTGGGCCGTTTCGGAGGGGGCGCTTGCGGCACCGGCCAGGGAGGGCTCCTCCCTCCCCGGACCCCTCCGTGGAGTATTTGGGCAATGTGAAAGGGCAAGGG
>CAMFIX010000235.1 GCA_945952425.1 uncultured Pseudorhodobacter sp.
GATGGGGGCCGACTTGCGCGGGATCAAGTCCCACCGGGAGGCTTCAGGGCGTGAAAGGCCAGGTCGCGGCCCTCGTCGTCCTGGAAGAAGGCCATCCATTCCTCGGTCCCGTCGGGATGGGTATGAATCCGGTGCGGCGCCTGGGTCGTGGCGATCCCCTTCGCCGCCAGCCCGGCATAGGCCGCCGCGATATCGGGCACCGAGAGATAGAGGATATCGGCCTCGTGCCGGGTGCCGGTTTCGCGCAGCATCAGCCGGGTCGGCCCCAGCGCCAGGAAGGCGAGGCCGGGGAAGGCGTAAAGCTCGGCCACGCCCAGGCGGGCATAGAAAGCGCGGGCGCGGGCGAGGTCTTCGACACGGCGGGAGATCTGGGACAGCATGGGCCGCAGCCTAGCAGGCGGCGGCCCTTTTGTCTTGCGGTCTTACTGTACGGCGCCGGGGTCCATCCACATCGGCTCGAACCAGTTGCCATCGGGGTCGCAAAAGGCGCGGCCATACATGAAGCCCATGTCCTGCACCGCCCGCGGCTCGGTCCCGCCATGGGCCAGCGCGGCCTCGGTCAGCGCATCCACCCCCGCGCGGTCCTCGCAAGAGAGCGACACCAGCGCCTGGGCGGTGGCGGCGGGGTCGCCGACGGGCCGGTTGACGAAACTCGCGAAGAAGTCGCGCGACAGGATCATCAGGTAGATCGTTTCGGAGACGACGACGCAAAGCGCCTGGTCGTTGGAAAACTGCGGGTTGATGGTGAAGCCAAGCCCTTCGTAGAAGCGCCGCGAGCGGGGGATGTCGGCGGAAGGCAGGTTGACGAAGATCATGCGCGGCATCGCGGGCTCCATTGTTAGCGTATTTGCTAAGTATTAACCCGAAGGCGGGGGCTTGGCAAGTGTGCTGGCGGCGGAGCAAGGTGGATGGGTTCAGGGGGGTGGTCTTGCCGGGTTACATTCTTGCCGCCACGCCGCGCAGCGGCAGCACGCTGCTTTGCGCGCTTTTGCGCAGCTCGGGGGTGGCGGGGCGACCGGAGTCGCTCTTTCGCGCCGAGGATCGGGCGGAATATGCCGCCGAATGGGGGGTGAGCGGCTGGCCCGATTACCTGCGCGCGGCCGAGACTGCGGCCTATGGCGGGACGGGGCTGGCCGGGGTGCGGCTGATGTGGCCCAGTTGCGCCGAGCTTGAGGGGCTTGGCGTCGATGTCCCGCGGCTTTACGGGCCGACGCGATTCCTGTTCCTGCAGCGGGGCGATACGGTGGGGCAGGCGGTTTCCTGGGCCAAGGCCGAGATGAGCGGCACCTGGCATCTGGGGTTTGAGGAGGCCGCGGTGCCCGGCGTGCCGCGCTATGATTTCGCGCGGCTGCAGGCGCTTTGCACCCGGATCGCGGAGGAGAACGCCGCCTGGGAGGCCTTTTTCGCCCGCCACGCCATCACCCCGCTGCGCATGAGCTACGAGGCCCTGTCGGCCGATCCGGTCGGCATCGCCGAGGGCGCGCTGCGTTTTCTGGGGGTCGGCACCTGGCAGCCCTTGCAGGCGGGCAATCGCAAGATGGCCGATGCCGAAAGCGCGGATTGGGCGGCGCGCTTCCGGGCCGAAAGCTGAACAGCGGGGACGATCCCCTGTCGCAAGGTGTTGAGCCCGGCGGGCAGCGGTGCTAAGACGGTCTCGCACGCGGGCGTTGTGTAATGGTAAGACCTTAGCCTTCCAAGCTAAAGACACGGGTTCGATTCCCGTCGCCCGCTCCATCCTCCGCCACATACCCCTTAGGTATCGCCCTCAGGCCAGAAGCCGGGCCGCGTCCTTCAGTTTGAAGCCCTTGCCGCCCAGCGGCTCCCAAAGCGATTGGCCCATCCACAGGGCGAAGAGCATCGGGCCGCCCTCGCTGCGGGCGCCGAGGGCGGTTTCCATGCGGCTGCGCCAGGCGCCGGCGCGGGCGCGCAGGGCGGCGTCGCGCTGGCTGGCGGCCAGAAGCGCGCACAAAGGCAGGTCGGCGGTCAGCTCGGCCATCAGCTTCATCAGGCCTTGCGCGCTGCGATCCTCGGCGCTGCTGGCCTCGGTCAGGGCGGCATCCAGCCGCGCCCAGCCCCAATCCAGCGCGGCTTTCAGCATCCCCTCCAGCCCGCCGTACCGCTGCACGAGCGAGGCCCCGGCCAGCCCGGTCTTGCGCGAGACGGAAGAGAAGGTCACGCCCTTCTCCCCCTCCGCCGCGATCAGGGCGAGCACGATGTCATAGACTTGGGAATCGGGCAGGGAACGGGGACGTGCCATGATAAAAGGGTATGCCGCTTTGAGAACATTACAAGGTTTATTCGAAATCCGGGCCGGAAAGCCCCGGCCTGGCACCGATCATAGCAGGAAACCGGGGTCGCTGCCCAGATCCAGCCCGGGGAAGACGGTGCTTTCCAGCCCATGGGCCTGAACGCCGAACATGGCGCGCAGGGCAAGGGCCGGATAGCTGCGCACATCGGCCGTGGGCAGGAGGTCGCGGTTCTCGAAAAGGTCGCTGTCGCCGAGGCCGGGCCATTTGCCGAAGACCTGGCCGCCTTTCAGCGCCCCGCCCGCCAGGACCGCCATGCCGCCGGTGCCATGGTCGGTGCCGCCGGTGCCGTTCTCGCGCGCGGTACGGCCGAATTCGGTGATGCCGATCACCAGCGTCGTGCCCCAGGCGCGGCCAAGCCCGGTCTTGATCGCCAGGATCGCATCCGACAGGCCTTTCAGCTGGTTCGCCATGGCCTGCTTCTGGTCGCGGTGCATGTCCCAGCCGTTGAAGGAGAAGCTGGCGATCCGCGAGGGGCCCATCAGGCGCTGGGCGACATAGGTGCCCAGCTGGGCATATTGCATCTTGCCGCTGGGCACGCCGCCTTCCATGCCCGAGGCGGAATTCTCCAGCTTGGTCGCCTCGGCAAAGGGTTCGGCGAAAAGCGGATCGGCGGCGTTCAGGGCGGCGATCAGCTGGCGGCCCTGGTCCGAGAGCGGGCTTTCGGTGACGGGATACCAGTGGTCGGTCTCGTTCGCGCCCTCCAGCACCAGAAGCCGCTGCTGGCTGACCGAGACGGCGGTGTCGGGCGTCACGCCCTTGATCAGGCCGATGGCGCGGTTCAGCCAGCCGTCATGGGCCGAGGTCAGCGTGCCGTCGCCCGAATCGGTGCCGTTCTCCAGCGCGTCCTGGCCGATGAAATGGCTGCGGCCGTTGCGATAGGGGGTGGCGACGGCATGGGCGAAGCCAAGCTCTTTCGCCTGCCACAGCGGCAAGAGGTCGGCCGCCGCGGGATGCAGCGTGAAGAAGTCGTTCAGCGCGGGCCCGGGATCGGCGGCCAGCGTGGGCCGCAGGCCCGCATAGGCCGCATCGCCCACCGGGCGCACCACGTCCAGCCCGTCCATCGCGCCCCTCAGGATGATGACGACCAGGCGGTTCTCGCTGGGCGCGGCGGCGAAGGTCACCGGGGTCAACAGGGGCGAGGCGGCGACAGAGCAGCCGATCAGGAAGGACCGGCGCGACAAGAGAAGGTCCATGGGCGTTATCTCCGGCTGAAATCGGGCGAGGCGAGAAGGACGGCAAGTCCTTCCCACCTTTGTTCGGCGCCCCCCACGGCGCGGGGCAGCATCGGCTTGGCCAGGCCCCCCAGCGCGAAATCGGCCAGCGCCACGGGGTCGGATCGGTCGCCCACCGCGCGGGCGAGGTCGACCGCCCAATCGGTGCGGGCGGCGACCATCGGCGGGGTCAGCCAGCCGTCGGCCACATCGGGCCAGCCATCGGGGCGGGCGGGCTGCTCGATGGGTTGGCCCATGGTGCGCAGCCGGTCGGGCAGGCGCATCCCCTCTTTCTTGAAGCCGCGCAGGTTCTGTTCGGTGCCGGTCATGCCGGTCAAACGCAGGCTGGCCACCACGAGTTCCAGGGGAGAGCGCAGCTTTTGCCGCTCTCCGGCGGCCAGGAGATGGGTCAGCATGGCGCGGTACATCGGCACAAGCTGGGTGTCGTTGTCGGTGCAGGCCTTGGCGATGGCGGCCACCAGGTCATCGGGCGGCTGGTCGGCGATGAAGTGCCGCGCCATGAAGAAGGCGGTGGCCTGGGCGGTTTCGGGCCGGTGGGCGACGTCTTCGACCAGGCGGTCGATCTCGTCCTTGCCGGGGTGATAGGCGACGCCCAGGATGTGCTTGACCCCGGGTTCGGCGCGGCCATCCTCGACCCTTGGGCCGTCGGCGTCGTTCTTCATACCGGCCAAGAGCCGGGCGAGCTCGGTCACATCGGCCTGGGTATAGCCATGGCCCATCGTGTGCAGCTCCAGGAACTCGCGGGCGAGGTTCTCGTTCAGCCCCTTGCCGCGCTTCAGCCCGATGGGGGAATTCGGCCCGGTCGAGGTGTTCTGGGTCAGGTAGAAGAGCTTGGCCGGATGCCAGAGCGTGGCCTTCAGAAGATCGGCCAGGCGGCCGCCGATGTTCGGCCGGACCGCCTCGTCGCGGTAGGACTGGATCACGCGGCGCACCGCGTTGCTGTTGGCGGCGACGGTGATGCGGTTGCACCAGAAGTTCACCAGCCGCTCGCGGAAGGGGGTCAGCGCCACCGCCGGACGGGCGGCATAGGCGGTCATGTCGTCTTCCTCGATCTGGATCAGCTGACGGCTTTCGGGGGCGGCCAGCTTGGCGCCCTGCTTGATCAGGCCGTTCTTGTGGTCCTCCTGGTAGATCGCGATCAGGGGGGCGCGGGTGGCGAGGTCGGGCCGGTCCCAGGCGGCGGCGGCGGGATCGGGCGCCGTCAGCTGGGCCAGCAGCCGGTCGGGATCGAGCCCGCCTTTCGAGGGCGGGCGCCCTGCCAGCGGGCCGAAACCGAAGCGGATGTCTTCGATCAGACTGGGGGCGTCCATGCGATCCTCCGGGGGCGGTGTGGGCCCAGTTGGTCAGGCCGACACGACAAAGCAATGAACAAACGTGTCATCGCCGCGGTTCCGTCGCGGCGCGGCGCAATTCCGCCGGGGGATCACGAAGGGTTGAAAGGAAAGGGCGACGCCGGGTGCCGGGATTGCCCTTTTCCGGCATGTCAGGCCCGCGCGCGGGGCCGGTCTGCCCCGGTCAGGCCGGCTTGAAGGGCGCCATTCCCGCGCGGGCGAGTTCATCGGCGCGTTCGTTCTCGGCATGGCCTGCATGGCCCTTGATCCATTTCCAGGTGACCTGGTGACGGCCCTGCGCGGCATCCAGCCGCTGCCAGAGGTCGACATTCTTGACCGGAGGCCCCCCGGCGGTGCGCCAGCCCTTGCGCTTCCAGCCGTGAATCCACTCGGTCACGCCGTTCTTCACATAGGCGCTGTCGGTGATGATGGTGATGGCCGAGGGCCGCGCCAGCGTCTCCAGCGCCGAGATGGCGGCCAGAAGCTCCATCCGGTTGATGGTGGTCATGTCCTCGCCGCCTTGCAGGGTGCGTTCCTTGCCGCCGGTCCCCCCCTCGCGGGCCAAGAGCAGGACCCCCCCC
>CAMFIX010000236.1 GCA_945952425.1 uncultured Pseudorhodobacter sp.
GGCCGACATAGCAGACCGGCGTGCCGAGCCGGATGCCTGCCGCCTCCACCGCTGCCTTGCTGCCGTGGCCGGTGTCGATGCGGATTTCCGGCGTGGTCAGCACGCGGTATTTCTCTTCCGGCGTCGTGGCGTGATGCGCCTTGTTCAGGATCACCCCCGCGACATCGCCCTTCGTCCCGCAGAGCACGACCTCCTGCGCCGCCATCGCCCTTTCACTGACCCCGCCGAGACGCTCCACCCGGATCAACCCATCCGCCTCGATCTTGCGCACGATGAACCCCAGTTGGTCCATATGGGTGAAGATCAGCACGGAAGGCTTTGAAACATCACCCGGAATCGTCGCGATCAGGTTGCCCAGACGGTCGGTCCGCGTCGCGATCCCCAGGCCCTCCACCCGCTCGCGCAGCCAGGCCGCGACGCGCTCTTCATGGCCCGAAAGCCCCGGAATCCGCATCAGATCGGTAAGCGCGCCCCGCAGCCGCGTCTTCATCGGCTGGCCCTCACCCGCGCCATGAAATCGGCGGCGCGGTCGGGGTCCACCGCGTTCCAGGTGTGGCCGTCCACCTTCAAGGCCGAGCCCACGATGCAGCCATCCGCCACCGCCAGCACATCGGCGACAGTGGCATGTTTCACCCCGGTGTTGGCCAGGACCGGCACATCCGGCAGCACGCGCTTCACGCCCTCCAGATCCTCCATCCGCGCGGCCTCGCCCGTGATAGCACCCGAGACCAGCACGGCATCGGGCACCGAGGAAAACACCGCCGAGCGCGCCCGATCCGGCAGCGGGCGCCGGTCCAGGCTGTCGGCGAACTCGGCGCTGACGTTATACAGCATCGCCAGATCGCGCCGGCCGAGCCGGTTGCGATAGCGCATCGCCTCCCCGGCATTCGGCGCCCAGGTGCCCATGTCCGAGGCATAGACCCCGGTGAAGATCTCGCGCACGAAAGCCGCCCCGGTCGCGGCCGCCAAAGCGACCGAGGCCATCGCGTCCCACAGCACGTTGACGCCGAAGGGCACGGTGATCTCGGCACGCAGGCGCCCGATGATCGCGGCCATGGTCGCGGTCGAGGCCACATCGACCTTGAACTCGTAAGGCCGGTCGTTTTCGTTGCCGAACATCACCGCATCGAAGCCCGCGGCCTGCAGCGCGCGCAGATCGGCCAGCGCGCCCTGGTAAAGCCCCTCCAGCCCCGCCCCCTCGTCATAAAGCGGGCTGCCCGGCAGCGCGCCCAGATGGACCATGGCGATGACGGGTTTACCCGCCCCGAAGACCTTGCGGAAATTCTGCATCTTCCCCCCTGACATGACTCGCACTGACATGTTAGTCAGATCAGCGGAGGCAAGCAATGAAGACAAGAACTTGGGACAGGGGCGGGCGCGGCGCGCTGGCTTTTACGGAATTGGGGTTCGGCACGGCCCCGGCGGCAGGGCTTTACCGCTCGGTCGACGAGGCGGAGGCCGATGCGACCTATGCGGCGGCCTGGGAGGCGGGCATCCGCTATTACGACACGGCGCCGCTTTACGGGCTCGGGCTGGCCGAGACGCGGCTGAACCGGGCGCTGCGGGGCAAGACGGGATTCGTCACCTCGACCAAGATCGGGCGGCTCTTGCGCGCGGTCCCGCCCGAGGCGCGCGACGGGATCGGCAAGTGGTTCGGGGTGCCCGCGCGGCGCGAGGTCTATGATTACTCTTACGACGGCACGATGCGGTCGCTGGAGTTTTCGCTGGAGCGCACCGGGCTCGACCGGATCGAGGTGCTTTATGCCCATGATCTCGACCTGGCCAATCATGGCACGGCCGAGGCGCTGCAGGCGCGGCTGGACGAGTTCATGGCGGGCGGCTACCGCGCGCTTTGCGCGCTGCGCGACCAGGGGGTGATCCGGGCCTTCGGCGCGGGGGTCAACGCCTGGGAGCCCGCCCAATGGCTGGCCGAGCGCGGCGATTTCGACATCTTCCTGCTGGCCGGGCGCTATACGCTTCTGGAGCAGGAGGCGCTGAGCTCTTTCCTGCCGCTGTGCACCGAAAGGGGCATCGGCATCGTGGTGGGCGGGCCCTACAATTCGGGCGTGCTGGCGACGGGGGCGCAGCCGGGGGCGTTTTACAACTATGGACCGGCGCCGGACTGGGTGCTGCACAAGGTGGCGCGGATCGAGGCGGTCTGTCAGGCTTACGGCGTAAGGCTGGTCGATGCCGCCTTCCAGTTCCCGCTGCGGCATCCGGCGGTCGTCTCGGTCATCCCCGGCGGCGTCGGGCCTGAGCAGGTCGCGGCCAATGCGCGGGCGGCGGCGGCGGAGATTCCGGCCGACCTTTGGGCCGAGTTGAAATCCTTGGGGCTTTTGCGGCAGGATGCCCCGGTGGAGGGCCAAGGATGATTATCGACAGCCATCAGCATTTCTGGAACCCGGCGCGGGGCGATCACGACTGGATGCCGAAGGGCGACCCGGTGCTGGACCGGGTTTACGGCCCGCAAGACCTGGTCGGCCATCTGGTGCAGAACAACATCGACGGCACGGTCCTGGTGCAGGCGGCGGCGACGGTGCACGAGACGGAATACATGCTGGGTCTCGCCGATGCCTCGGGCTTCGTGAAGGGGGTGGTGGGCTGGGTCGATTTCGAACGGCCCGAAGACCGGCGCGTGCTGGAACGCCTGCGCCATCACCCGAATTTCAAGGGCGTCAGGCCGATGATCCAGGACATTCCGGATGTCGATTGGATGCTGCGCGACGATGTGCAATGGGGGTTTGCCGCGCTGGCCGACCTGGGGCTGACGCTGGACGCCCTGGGCTTTCCGCGGCATATGGCGAATTTCCTGACGGTGCTGAAGCGCTATCCGGGGCTGAAGGTGGTCCTGGACCATTGCCTGAAGCCGGAAATCCGCAACCCCGACCAATTCGCCTTCTGGGCCGAGGGGATGAGCCGGCTGGCCGGCGAGACCTCGGCCTGCGTCAAATTCTCGGCCCTGGTGACCGAGGATGTGGCGGAATGGTCGGTCGAGCGGCTGCACCCTTACGTCGATCACATCCTGAAAGAGTTCGGCGCGGCCCGGGTGATGTGGGGCAGCGACTGGCCGGTGGTGCGGCTGCGCTGCGAATACGACCGCTGGTTCCACGCCGCGCGCCACCTGACGGCAGGCTTAAGCCTTCCCGACCAATGGCGCATCTATGGCGGCACGGCGGTGGAGTTCTACGGGCTGTAAATCACGGGCGGGGCGCAGGCCCTGCCCTTTCGATTTGGCGAAAATATCCCGCAGGGGTTTCCAAGGGGAGGTCGCACCTCCCCTTGGGCGGGGGGATCGGGGGGCAGCCGCCCCCCGTTTGCCAGCGCCCGTCTGCTAGCGATAAAGTTCCGCAGCCACGACCCGCAGCACCGCCGCCGCATCCTGCGCCTGGCGCGCGGCCTTCAGCGCCGGGTTGGCGGCCAGCCGCTTTGCGCAGGCCCTCAGCCGGTCGGCCATCTCGACATTGGCGGCGGCCTCGGCCTGCGGGTTCAGCCCCGCATGGTCGGGGAACGTATCGAAATAGATCACCCCGTCGAAACCCTGGGCGTCCAGCTCCAGGAACAGCTCCACCGTCTGCATCGGATGGACGGCCCCCACCATCAGCCCATCGTCGCGCTTGCCATAGCCGTCGTTCAGGTGGATGCCGAGGATGCGCGAATGCCGGGCCGCAAGCTGGGCGGATTGCGCGGGGATCTCGCCCGCGAACAGCACGTGGCAGAAGTCCAGCGTGATCCCGGTGTTGGGGCGGTTCACCTCGCGCAGGGCCAAGAGGTTGGTGGCAAGGTCGGGCATCAGCGAAAAGGCGCGGGGTTCGTTGGGCTTGTATTCCAGCGAGATATCCAGGGCGCGGTTGTGGTCGCAGACCTGCGCCAGACACTCCAGCGTCGTCTCCCACATCGCGGCGTAATCGCCCTGGAAGGCGTAATCCACCCCGTCCTGCCCCATCCAGAGCGTCATCACCTGGCCGCCCATCTCGGCCAAGGCATCGAGCCCCCGCTTGGTGATATCGACCGCCGCCTGCCTGACGCGGGCCTCGGGATGGGTGAAGGCGCCCAGCCGGAACCCCGGGTCGGTGTAATAGCGCATGGCGAGGCCGTTCAGCGCCAGGCCATGGCCCGCCATCACCTTGGCCATCTCGGAGGGCGCGTGATGCGCGAAATGGTCGGGGTAATTCAGATCGGCCGCGCCAATGCCGGGGACTTCCGCGATACGGGCGATCAGGTCGGCGGCCGTCGGGTTCTTGAGCCCCAGCTTGAAAGCATTCAGGCGGGCCGCGTATTTCGGTTTGTTCGGGATCATCAATCGGGCTCGAAAAGGTCGGGATGGGTGAGGGCGAGGGGCTCCAGGAAGCCCACCAGCTTTCCGAGATGCGCCTTGGTCGCGGCGCGGGCGGCCAAGGGGTCGCGCGCCTCGATGGCGGCGATGATGGCGCGGTGTTCCTCCAGCGTGGCCTGGATGCGCCCCGGGGCGGGCAACAAAAGCTGGCGCGCGCGGTTCACATGGACCCAGGCGCTGTCGGCCAGCCCCGCCACGCGACGAAAGCCGGTGAAGCCCAGGATCAGCTCGTGCATCGCCGCGTCGGTCTGATAAAAACCCGAGAAATCCAGATCCTCAAGCAGCGCCTCCTGCAGCCGCAGGTTGCGGCGCAAAAGCACCAGCTGGTCGTCGGTCACCGCCTCGGAGACCTTTTCGACCGCCGCCAGCTCCAGCGCCTCGCGCAGGAAAGCGCCCTCGCGCACCTCGTCCAGCGAGAAGCGGGCGACGTAAGTCCCCGCCTGCGGCACGATCCGCACCAGGTGTTCGACGGCCAGCCGCGCCACGGCCTCGGAGACCGGCGAGCGCGAAACGCCCAAAGTGTCGCAAATCTCGGGCTTGCGCAGGATGTCGCCCGGGCGCAGCGACATCGACAGGATCGCCTCGCGCAGGCTGGCATGAACACGCTGCGCCAGCGTGCCCTGGAAGTGATCCAGCGGGCGCAAGGGACGACGGGGCGGAAGCGCCACCTCTGGGACTTGTGCTTCTGTCATCTCCGGCTGTAGCATACTAACATGTTAGCGGGGCCATCCCATCTGTCAACGGCCCCCAATCGCAAAGGTGAGCCCGAAATGCCAGATGTCATCCGTCTTCATGCTGCCGACAATGTGGTGATCGCGCTGAAAGACCTGGGCGCGGGGGCGGTGGTCGAGGGCGTGACCCTCTCTGCCCCGGTGCCGCGCGGCCACAAGATCGCGGTGCGCACCATCGGCGCGGGGCAGAACGTCATCCGCTATGGCCAGATCATCGGGGCAGCCGCGCGGGCCATCGCGCCGGGAGAACATGTGCACAGCCACAACCTCGGCATGGGCGCGCATGAGCAGGACTTCGCCTTCGCCTCCGAGCATCACCCCCAGCCCCGGCCCGAGCCCGGGCGGCAGTTCCTGGGCTATCACCGCCATGACGGCAAGGTCGGGACG
>CAMFIX010000237.1 GCA_945952425.1 uncultured Pseudorhodobacter sp.
CGCTTCGCCGACGACCATGTTCAGGACGATCTTGTCCAGCTTGGGGATCTGCATCTCGTTCTTGTAGGAGAACTCGGACTTCAGGGCCGCGCGGATGGTCGACTTGTATTCGGCCTTCAGGCGCGGAGCATAGGTGGCTTGGTCCAGCATCAGATCGCCTCCCCGGTGGTCTTGGCGAAACGGACCTTCTTGTCGCCTTCCATGCGGAAGCCGACGCGGGTCGCCTTGCCATTGGCATCGACGATGGCGAGGTTGGACAGGTCGATGGGCATCGCCTTGGCGATGCGGCCGCCCTGGGACGCCGCCGATTGCTTGGTGTGGCGGATCGCCACATTCACGCCCTCGACCACGGCCTTGTTGTCCTTGGGCGACACGGACGAGATCTCGCCCTGCTTGCCCTTGTCCTTGCCGGTGAGCACGACGACCTTGTCGCCCTTGCGGAGTTTCGCAGCCATCACAGCACCTCCGGCGCGAGCGAGATGATCTTCATGAAGTTCTTCGCGCGCAGTTCACGAACGACCGGCCCGAAGATACGGGTGCCGACGGGTTCGCCCTGGTTGTTCAGGATGACGGCGGCGTTGCGGTCGAAACGGATGGCAGTGCCATCTTCGCGACGGACTTCCTTGGCGGTGCGGACGACGACGGCCTTGCGGACATCGCCCTTCTTCACCTTGCCTTTGGGAATGGCTTCCTTGACCGACACCACGATGATGTCGCCCACGGATGCATAGCGGCGGTGCGAACCGCCCAGAACCTTGATGCACTGAACTCGGCGAGCGCCAGAGTTGTCAGCGACATCCAGATTGGTCTGCATCTGGATCATAGTTGTCTCCGACCTTTGGGGACTTGTGCCCCAGGGTTTCGTTTATTCCCGTGGACCTCAGGCCGTCGCTTGCGCGGCAGCTTCGGTGACCACGATCCAGCGCTTCGTCTTGGAGATCGGAGCGCATTCCTCGATGCGCACGACGTCGCCTTCCTTGAAGGTGTTCAGCGGGTCGTGGGCGCGATACTTTTTCGACTTGCGGATGGTCTTCTGCAAGACGGGGTGCTTGAAGCGGCGTTCGACCAGAACCGTGACGGTCTGTTCGTTCTTGTCGGAGGTGACGACACCTTGAAGGATACGCTTGGGCATCTGTCTCTCCTTACTTCGCGGCCGCGGAGGCGAGTTCCGCCAGCACGGTCTTCACCCGGGCGACGTCCTTGCGGACCTTGCCGATGCGGGCGGTGTTTTCGAGTTGGTTGGTCGCCGCCTGGAAGCGCAGGTTGAAGGCTTCCTTCTTCAGCGCAACCAGCTGATCGCGCAGCTGGTCAGGGGTCTTGGAGCGCAGCTCTTTCGCGTCCATGTCGTCCTCTTTTCTGTCACCAGACGGCCCGTGAGGGTTACCGTGATCCTGGTGGATGAATATGACACCAGCGATTCTCGGGGCAGGCCCGGAACCGCGGATGCGCCCGTATAGGGGGGTTGAGGCTGGGGGGCAAGGGGGAAATGGGGTGTCTGGCACCCTCTATCAAATCAGGTTGACGTTGAGGTTTGCCGCAATCAGCCGTGGGGCAATCTTTCGCATTTTTGCAAACTCCGCCCCGAAAGACGGACCAATCCCCAAACCTTCGCAGAACTCCTTCCCGGTAAGTCTGTCAAGTTCGGCGGCGTATTTGATAATCTGAACGTGTAGTTCAGATGTGTAGGCGTTGCGCGGGGCGGCATCGAGCGCCTTCTTGATCCTGTCCAGAACCTCAGCAGTGGTCATCTTGCATGCTCCTTGAGCCAATCGGTCACAAAATGACTCTACCCAGGCTCGGCGCTTTTAGCAATATGCTTTTTGCAAAAATCATATTGCTAAAAGCTGGCTGGCTCAAATCTCTTTTTGACTTACCCCAAACGCTCGGCAATCCACATCTTGATCAGCGACTGCCGCGTAACGCCAAGGTGCCGCGCCTGGCGGTCCAGCCCTTCGACCACCCAGGCCGGGAAGTCCACGTTGACGCGGCGAAGCTCATCGTTCGGGCGCTTGGCCTTGGACCAGTCCACGGTCGCCGAGACATCCTCACCGGCATCAAAAGAAGCGTCAAACTCTGCGGTCTTCATAGATAGCCATCTCCTCTTTCCGCGCCCGTCTCACCGAGATGATCCGAACCTTCTCGCCCCTCGGCGTCCAAATCGCCGCCCAATGCTTGCCGTCGATCCGCCCCAAGGCGATCCATCGCGGCTCGCCTTCTGTCTTCGCAGGCGCAGTCAGCAACCACGGATCGGCCCAAAGCGCCTGGGCCTCATCGAAGTCGATGCCGTGCTTGGCCTTGTTCGCGGTGCTTTTTGTCGGGTCAAACTCGAACATGACTCAAGATGGGATAGAAATTATATCTTTTCAAGCCCAATTGTAATTGAAACTCACGCTTATCCGCTCTTCCTCAGCCATGTTCATCGGCACCTCATGCCGCAGCCAGCTTTCCCACAGCAGCACCTCGCCGACCGTGGGTTTCACATAGACGAAGGGCTGCAGCTCCTGCCCGGCCGTCTTCAGCCGCAGGGGGGCGTGCATCATCATGGCGTGGCGGGGGTCTTCCAGCTTCAGGGCGCTGGTCCCCTCGGGCATCGCGACATAGGTCGTCCCCGAGATCACCGCATGGGGGTGGATGTGGCTGCCGTGGCTGCCCCCCTCCGGCAGGATGTTGATCCAGAAGCTGTCGCATTTCAGCTTGCGGCCCTGGAGGTCGAAGCCCAGATCCTCGACGAAGGCCGCCACATGGCGGTCCAGCGCCTTCTGCAGGTCGGCAAAGATCGGCGCGCGCCAGGGCAGGTCGTTCAAGGAGGCATAGGAGGTATAGCCCGGATAGCCGTTCTCTTCGCACCAGGCCTGGCCCGCCTCGTCATCCTCGGCCATCGCCTCGCAGGTCTGCCGCAGCTCCTTGTAATCGACCTTGGGCTTGGCGAGGTCGTTCAGGGCGGCGCGGTAGAGGCGGGTCACGAAAAGCGACGAAATCTCGGCCATGTGCAGGTTCCTCTTGGGATAGAGACGAAAGGTCAGCGGTGGAAGCCCGCGGCCGCCACAAAGCCGCTTTCCACCCGGGCCTGCAAGCCCGAAGCGGCCAGCCAGGCCCGGATCTCTTCGGTCATCGGACCAAGGAAGACGACCTCGGACAGCCGGGCGACCCGGTGCAGCGCCTGCATCTCGGGCCAGGCCATGGCGATCTCGTGGTGGCCGATCCAGGCCTCGGGCGTGGCATAATCCACCACGGCGCGGGCGGTCTCGGCGCTGACGAAGAAACGGTAGGACAGAACGCCGCGCTCGCCCTCGGCCTCGACCCGGGTGGCCAGCGCGGCGATGGCCGCCGTGAAGGCCTCGGGGCTTTCGGTCAGCCGGTAATGATTCAGGATGGTCAGCATGACACGCCCTTCTCAACGAAGAGACCCCCGCCGTTTCCGGCGAGGGTCTTGATTTTCCTGGCGCCGAAAGGCTTACCAGTCTTCCTTGGTGATGATCCGCGAGGTCACCGGCAGCTTCATCGCGCCGAGGCGGAGTGCCTCACGCGCAATGGCTTCGGACACGCCATCGACCTCGAACATGATCCGGCCGGGCTTCACCTTGGCCGCCCAGTAGTCGGTCGACCCTTTACCGGAGCCCATCCGGACTTCGATCGGCTTGGCCGAGACCGGGACATCCGGGAAAATCCTGATCCACACACGGCCTTGACGCTTCATGTAGCGGGTGATCGCGCGGCGGGCCGCTTCGATCTGCCGCGCGGTGACGCGCTCGGGCTCGGTCGCCTTCAGGCCGAAGGAACCGAAGTTCAGCAGGAACCCACCCTTGGCCTCGCCATGGATGCGGCCCTTGTGCATCTTGCGATACTTGGTGCGCTTGGGTTGCAGCATCTCTTCTCTCCCTTACGCGCGTTCGCGGCGCGGAGCGCGCGGCGCGGGGCCGTCGGCCTGTTCGGCCAGGCGGCGGTCATGGGCTTGCGGATCGTGTTCCAGGATTTCGCCTTTGAAGATCCAGACCTTCACCCCGATGATCCCGTAAGGGGTCTGGGCTTCGGACAAAGCATAGTCGATGTCGGCGCGCAGCGTGTGCAGCGGAACGCGGCCCTCGCGGTACCATTCGGTCCGCGCGATTTCCGCGCCGCCCAGACGGCCCCCGACGTTCACCCGGATGCCGAGCGCGCCGATGCGCATCGCATTCTGCACGCCGCGCTTCATGGCGCGCCGGAAGGAGACGCGGCGTTCCATCTGCTGGGCGATGCTCTCAGCGACCAGCTGAGCGTCCAGTTCCGGCTTGCGCACTTCGACGATGTTCAGATGCAGTTCGGACTTGGTGAAGACCGACAGCTTCTTGCGCAGCGTCTCGATGTCCGCGCCCTTCTTGCCGATGATCACGCCCGGACGCGCCGTGTGGATCGTCACGCGGCACTTCTTGTGCGGACGCTCGATGATGACCTTCGAAATGCCGGCCGCCTTGCACTCGGTATGCACGAAATCGCGCATCTTCAGGTCTTCCAGCAGCAGGTTGCCATAGTCTTTCGACTCGGCGAACCAGCGGCTGTCCCAGGTGCGGTTGACCTGCAGACGCATCCCGATCGGGTTGACTTTCTGACCCATTACGCAGTCTCCCCGACTTGGCGCAGCTTGATGGTGATTTCGCTGAACGGCTTCATGATCTTGCCGAAGCGACCACGCGCCCGCGGACGGCCACGCTTCATGACGAGGTTCTTGCCGACCCAGGCCTCGGCGACGACCAGGTTGTCGACGTCCAGGTTGTGGTTGTTTTCGGCATTGGCAATCGCCGACTGCAGGCACTTCTTCACGTCGCCCGCGATGCGGCGCTTCGAGAAGGTCAGGTCCGACAGGGCCTTGTCGACTTTCTTGCCGCGGATCAGACCGGCGACGAGGTTCAGCTTCTGCTCGGAGCCGCGCAGCATGCGGGCCACGGCCATCGCTTCGTTGTCCGCCACGCGGCGCGGATTCTTTTCCTTACCCATGGCTTACTTCCTCTTCGCTTTCTTGTCGGCGGCATGGCCGTAGTAGGTCCGGGTCGGCGAGTATTCACCGAACTTCTGACCGATCATCTCTTCGGTCACCGAGACCGGGATGTGCTTCTTGCCGTTGTAGACGCCGAAGGTCAGACCGACGAACTGCGGCAGGATGGTGGAGCGGCGCGACCAGATCTTGATCACTTCCGACTTGCCCGAGGCCTTGGCCTTTTCGGCCTTCGTCAGCAGGTAGCCGTCGACGAACGGGCCTTTCCAGAGGGAACGTGCCATGGATTAGCGCCCTTTCTTCTTGGCGTGACGCGAGCGGACGATAAGCTTGTCCGACTGCTTCGGTTTGCGGGTCTTGTTGCCCTTGGTGCCCTTGCCCCACGGGGTAACCGGGTGACGGCCACCGGAGGTGCGGCCTTCACCACCACCATGCGGGTGATCGATCGGGTTCATGGCGACACCGCGGACCGT
>CAMFIX010000238.1 GCA_945952425.1 uncultured Pseudorhodobacter sp.
GATCATGCCTAGTCTCGTGGGCTCGGAGATGTGTATAAGAGACAGATCTTCAGCTCTTGCACCACGGCCTCGCCCACGCCTTTCACCAGCGTCAGCCGCTGGGGCGAGGCCGAGATCACGCGGTTGAAGTCGCCGAACGTGTCCAGAAGCAGCCGGGCGAGGGGTTTCACATCCTGGCGGGGGATGGCGCGGAAGAGCAGCAGCTCCAGCAGCTCGTAATCCGGCAGGGCCTGGGCGCCGCCCTCCATAAACCTGGCGCGCAGGCGTTTGCGGTGGTCGGCGATATAGGAGGGGAGGCGGCCCGCCAGCGGGGCGGCGACGGCCTCGTCCTCATCCCCAAGGGTGAAGAGCGCGGCCTGGTTGTCTGAGAATCCCGGATGTGCCATGGCGCCATCCTGCCATGGCTTTGGTTTATGAAAGGTTAAGGCCGGGGATTGCCCCCCGGCCTTCAGCTCTGCCCCTTCATCCCGTCCCAGAAGCCCTTGACCTTGGCGAAGAACGACGACCCTTCGGGGTTGTTCTCCTCGGCCTCCAGCTTCTCGAACTCGCGCAGCAACTCCTTTTGCCGCGACGACAGGTTGACGGGCGTTTCCACCGCGAGCTCGATCAGCATGTCGCCGACCCCGCCGCCGCGCAAAGCCGGCATCCCCTTGGCGCGCAAGCGCAATTGCTTGCCGGTCTGCGTGCCCGAGGGCACCTTGACCCGGGCCTTGCCGCCGTCGATCGTGGGCACCTCGACCTCGCCACCCAAGGCGGCGGTGATCAAGGACACGGGAACGCGGCAGAACAAATTCACCCCGTCGCGCTGGAATATCGGGTGGTCGCGCGTCTCGATGAAGATGTAAAGGTCGCCCGCAGGCCCGCCGCGCATCCCCGCCTCGCCCTCGCCAGCCAGGCGAATGCGCGTGCCGGTTTCCACCCCGGCCGGGATGTTGACCGACAGCGAACGCTCCTTCTCCAGCCGACCGGCGCCGTGGCAGGTCTTGCAGGGGTTCTTGATCGTCTGGCCCGCACCCTGGCAGGTCGGACAGGTGCGCTCGACCGTGAAGAAACCCTGCTGCGCCCGGACCTTGCCCATGCCCGAGCAGGTCGGACAGACCTGCGGCTCGGCCCCGCCCTCGGCGCCGGTGCCGTGGCAGGTCTCGCAGCCGACCGAGGTCGGCACGGTGATGGTCTTTTGGACGCCCTTGAAGGCCTCTTCCAGGGTCACGCGCAGGTTATAGCGCAGGTCTTGCCCCCGCGCCGCCCTGCGACCGCCGCGGCCCTGGCCTTGGCCGCCGCGCCCCATGAAATCGCCGAAGAGATCCTCGAAGACATCCGAGAACGCCGATGCGAAATCGGCATTGCCCTGAAAGCCCCCACCCCCGCGCGGCCCGCCGCCTTCGAAAGCGGCATGGCCATAGCGGTCGTAGGCGGCCTTCTTGTTTTCGTCCTTCAGGACGTCATAGGCCTCGTTCACTTCCTTGAACTGGGCCTCGGCCTCGGGATTGTCGGAGTTGCGGTCGGGGTGCAACTCCTTGGCCTTGTTGCGATAAGCCTTCTTCAGCTCTTCAGCCGAAGCGCCTTTCGCCACGCCAAGCACATCATAGTAATCGCGCTTTGCCATTTCTGACCTTTCTGCAAGGGAAAGGGGCTGCCCCAGAGGACAGCCCCAACCCAATCGCGCGGGTTACTTCCGCTTGGAGTTGCCCAGATCCTCGAAATCGGCGTCGACGATGTCGTCGTCATCGCGCGGCCCGCCGGCTTCGGGGGCTTCGCCCGCCTCGGCCTGCGCCTTGTAGATCGCCTCGCCCAGACGCATCGCGGCGTCGGTCAGGTTCTGGATGCCGCCCTTGATCTTGCCGGCATCTTCCGTCTTGAGGCTTTCTTCCAGCGCGCCCATCGCCAGTTCGATCGCTTCGACCGTGGAGGGGTCCACCTTGTCGGAGTGTTCGGCCAGCGACTTCTTGGTCGAATGCAGCAGGCTTTCGGCCTGGTTCTTGGCCTCGACCAGCTCTTTGCGGGCCTTGTCGGCGTCGGCATTGGCCTCGGCGTCCTTGACCATGCGTTCGATGTCGGCATCGGACAACCCGCCCGAAGCCTGGATCGTGATCGCCTGTTCCTTGCCGGTGCCCTTGTCCTTGGCCTTGACCGTCACGATGCCGTTGGCGTCGATGTCAAACGTTACCTCGATCTGCGGCACGCCACGGGGGGCCGGCGGGATGTTTTCCAGGTTGAACTGGCCGAGCAGCTTGTTGTCGGCCGCCATTTCACGCTCGCCCTGGAAGACACGCAGGGTCACCGCGTTCTGGTTGTCTTCGGCGGTCGAGAAGATCTGGCTCTTCTTGGTCGGGATCGTGGTGTTGCGGTCGATCAGGCGGGTGAAGACCCCGCCAAGCGTTTCGATGCCCAGCGACAGCGGGGTGACGTCGAGCAGAACCACGTCCTTGACGTCGCCCTGCAGCACGCCCGCCTGGATGGCGGCTCCGGCGGCCACGACTTCATCGGGGTTCACGCCCTTGTGCGGCTCTTTCCCGAAGAACTTGGTCACTTCCTCGATCACGCGGGGCATGCGGGTCATGCCGCCGACCAGCACCACCTCGTCGATGTCGGAGATCGAGACACCGGCATCCTTCAGCGCGGCCTGACACGGCTTGATCGAGCGCTTGATCAGATCCTCGACCAGGCTTTCCAGCTTGGCGCGGGTCAGCTTGACCACCAGGTGCAGGGGCTGCCCGGTGTTGCGGTCCATGCTGATGAAGGGCTGGTTGATCTCGGTCTGGGACGAGGACGACAGCTCGATCTTGGCCTTTTCCGCGGCCTCCTTCAGACGCTGCAGCGCCATCTTGTCCAGCGTCAGATCGACGCCATGCTCTTTCTTGAACTCATCCGCCAGGTAGTTGACGATGCGCATGTCGAAGTCTTCGCCGCCGAGGAACGTGTCCCCGTTGGTCGACTTCACCTCGAAGAGGCCGTCGTCGATTTCCAGGATCGTGATGTCGAAGGTGCCGCCGCCGAGGTCATAGACCGCGATCGTCTTGGTTTCCTTCTTGTCCAGACCATAGGCGAGCGCGGCCGCGGTCGGCTCGTTGATGATGCGCAGGACTTCCAGGCCCGCGATCTTGCCTGCGTCCTTGGTCGCCTGACGTTGCGCGTCGTTGAAATAGGCGGGCACCGTGATGACGGCCTGGGTCACCGTCTCGCCCAGATAGGCTTCGGCGGTTTCCTTCATCTTTTGCAGGATGATGGCCGAGATCTGGGAGGGCGAGAACTTTTCGCCCCGGGTTTCGACCCAGGCGTCGCCATTGCCGCCGTTCACGACGTGATAGGGCAGGTTCTTCAGGTCTTTCGCCAGCATCGGATCGTCGGCGCGGCGGCCGATGAGACGCTTGACGGCGAAGATGGTGTTGGAGGCGTTGGTCACCGCCTGGCGCTTGGCGGCTTGACCCACCAGGCGTTCGTTTTCGGTGAAGGCGACGATGGAGGGCGTCGTGCGCGCGCCTTCGGAATTTTCGATGATGCGGGGTTGCGAGCCATCCATGATGGCGACGCAGGAGTTGGTGGTCCCGAGGTCGATGCCGATGATCTTGGCCATGTGTCTATCCTCTCAAGGCGATATTTAGGGGCGGACCCGATCAGGCGTCCGTCCCCGATCCCGAACGAGAACCGGATCGCTCCGGCTTCAGCGCGTATATAAGGGGGGGCAAATGCCCCTGCAATGGGCGCCTGCGCCCGATTTCCGCAGGATTGCGCGAAATTACTTCCCCGCGCTCCAGCTGACGGAGGCGTATTTGCGGGTGAAGGTGTCGACCATCATGCCGACGATGATCAGGGCGGTCGAAAGCCAGATCGGGTAAAGCCAGTTCGAGTAATGCGGGTTGTAGTTCAGGAAAACGAAGCCGCGCTGCTGGTCGATGATGTGGAAGAGGGGATTCCACCAGAACCAGGACAAAAGCCAGGTCGGCGTGGCATTGGCCAGGAACATCTTGCCCGAGGCGATGACGTCCACCCGCGTATAGACCGTGTTCAGCACCGAGAAGAAGTTGGGCGACCAGGGCGTGGCCGCCTTGAAGATCATCCCGATGCCAAGCCCCGAATACCAGGCCAGCACCAGCATCGCCGCTGCGCCCACGGGCTTGTCGATGGTGATTTCCTTGAAGCAGGTGTGATAGACGAACAGGATCACGCAGATCGACAGAACCTGCTGGTAAAGCGCCGCCAAGGCCTGCCCGCCGATCGAGACGATCGTGTTCATCGGCGCGTGTTTCATCATGGCCGAGGTCGGGCCCTCCGACGCGGCCACCGCCCGGATTGCCTTCACATGCGTCATGTACATGAAGATGCCGGTCATCGAATACAGCAGGAAGTCGCCCCGCACGGCGGAGTTGCGCATCTTCAGCACTGTCAGCATGACCCAGAAGAAGATCACCATGACGATGGACTGCATCATGGTCAGAAACAGCCCCATGATCGCATTGCCGTGGTTCTTGCGGATGTCGCGCACCGCGACGTTGAAGATCAGCTCGGCCGTCTGGAAGATGCCGCCGAAGGCTGTCCGGGGTGCGCCGACTTGAAACATGCTGCCTCTGCTTGCGGCGCGCGCCGCGATGATGTGCTCGTTCTGGGCTATTCTGCACGGGAAACCTTGCCGTTCCCTTTCCTGGTGAAGCATAAGGTCGCGGCAAGATCATGGCAATCGCTGCCCAGGAGCCGAAATGGATTACGAAACCCTCGTCCCCGTCCTGCGTCGCCTGGCTTTGGAAGCCGGCGCGCGAATCATGGAGGTCTACAACGGCCCCGACTTCGCGGTGAAGGCCAAGGGCGACAGCTCTCCGGTGACCGAGGCGGACGAGGCGGCGGATGCGCTGATCTCGGCCGGGCTGCGCGCGGTCTTCCCGGATGTCGTGCTGATCACCGAGGAACAGGCGGCCTCGCATGCCTTGACCGCCCAGACCTTCCTGATCGTCGATCCGCTTGACGGGACCAAGGAATTCGTCCAGCGCCGCGGCGATTTCACGGTGAACATCGCCTATGTGGAAAATGGCGTGCCGCAGCGGGGCGTGGTCTATGCGCCCGCGCAGAACCGCCTGTTCTATACGCTGGCCGATGGGACGTCGGTCGAAGAGACCGGCGCGCATGATGTGGCGACGGTCGGGCCGGTCGCTCCGATCCGGGTTTCCACCCCCGACAATGCCGGGCTGATGGTCGTGGCCTCCAAGAGCCACCGCGACCAGGCGACCGACGATTACATCGCGAAATACGCGGTGCGCGACATGACCTCGGCGGGCTCGTCGCTGAAGTTCTGCCTGGTGGCGACCGGCGAGGCCGACCTTTACCCCCGCCTGGGTCGCACGATGGAATGGGACACGGCCGCGGGCGATGCGGTCTTGCGCGGGGCGGGCGGCCATGTCGTGCGCTTTGACGACCACACGCCCTTGGCC
>CAMFIX010000239.1 GCA_945952425.1 uncultured Pseudorhodobacter sp.
GACATAGCCAAGCCGCTGCAGGCCGGCCCGCACATTGGCCTTTTCCGGGCCGGTCAGCACCAGGCCCCACTGCGCCATGTCGGCGCGCGCCTGTGCCGGCTTGATGGCCAGATAGACGCCAGACAGCAGCATGGTCGCCTCCCGGCCCCGGCGCGCCTCCAGCGCCGGAAAAACATCGCCGCCCGACTTGTTCCAGAGCTTCATGGCCGCGACGATCGCGGCGCTGCCCGCCTTGGCCTTCCAGAGCCCGACCCAGCTGGCGCGGCCGATGGCCCCGGTGTTGAAGTGAAAGCTCACCCCGGCGTCGAATTCCGACTGACTCGGCCGGGTGACCTTGGCGCCGTCGACGATCGACATGGCCTTTTCGACCTCAGGCTCATAGCGGGCGGAAAGCGCCCGCCGCAGCAGGTCGCGGCTTTGATCTCTGGTGATCGTCATGCCCGGCTTGGGATCGACCACACCCGAGGCCTTGGTCAGCCCGACGCCGATGGTCATGACGCCTTTGACATCGGGATAGGCCCGCAGCACCTCGCCCTCTTCGGCGATGAGCGCTTCGAGCCCCTTGTCGCTGATCTGCATGTCGCCCCCGTCCAGGTTGATGGGGCCAATGTGCCTTGCAGAGCGGGGTCATTATCACCCGCAACGGTGTGCGGGGGCGGGTTTAACGGGCGGTGAAAGGGGCGTTAAAACAGGGTCAGCTGATCGTCGGGCGCGTCATGGTCCTGCAAACCGGCGACCCAGCGGCGGACGCTGACGTCCGATGCATGCAGTTTGCGGGCAATTTCCGCGTGTGACAAGCCTGCAGTCGTCTTCAGGTACCGGGCGATCCAGGGCTTGGCCGTCGGAACCCGGCGCGGCAGCACCGTCCGTTCGGCCAAAGCCGAGAGCGCCCGGGCGGCGGGCATGCCGAGAACCTCGGCCAGCTCGCTGCCGCCCTTTGGGTCCCGAGCGATGTAAAGCTCAGCCCCCCCGAAATGCAGCAAGAAGCGCACGGCGAGCTCAGCGCCGAGGGCGTCCACATAGGGCTGCACATGGGCAGGGGGGCGGGGGATGGTCATGTTGGCACCTCGTTCCACTCGCGGCCGTCCAATGTGCGGCCCGCGCGCTTCTTCCCGATGCGCCGAACGTTGCGCCCATCAGCAAACCTGAAAATTTCGCCCGGCCCTTCGACTTCGGAGACCGAGACCCATTCGCCGTTTTGCTTGAAGTGAAAGGGCACCCCTGCCGCCTGGCACTGGTCGCGCAAGTCTCGGGCCCATTGCGGGTTCATGGGCCGCGCACCCGGGCCGCTCTCGCCGCCGCAGATAACCCAGTTGATCGTTCGGCCGCCCCATTCACCGTCGTCCACCGGATCAACGTCGCATTCGAGGCAGGTGTATTCGTGGGTGCCGTTCTTATCGTTCAGCCGCGTCAGATCGACCGGCCCCAGCAGCGGTTCGCAGCTGAGGAAATGCACCTTCGCCGGGACCGCCAGCAGGTGCGGGATGCGCCGATCGGCCTCTGCTTGGTTCTCGACCGTGGTGCCGAGCCAGACGTTCGGCCAGGGCCATTCGCTGTAGGTCGACCGAAACCATGCAGTCCCCAAGTGGATAGGCAGGTAGCGGTCGATGTTCTGCGGCCGCTTGGTCAGCAAAAGCCAATCCAGGTGCGGCGTCTTGGCGATCAAATCCCAGAGGTCGCGCCGCCACGCGGGAAGGATCGAAAGGTGGTTGTCGAAGACATCGGCCAGCGAGGCGCAGAAGACCTTGGCCCGCTTCCCTGCCTTGGCCGCGTCCCGGTCCCATTTCAGCGGCATCTGCCAGTTTTTCGCGGACGTCCGCTTGCGCTCGCCGTGCGACCCCCACTCGACCACCTTCAGCCGCGTGTCCATCCGGGCCTCGGCATAACAGTGATCGCACCCGGGCGAGACGGCGGTGCAGCCGATCCACGGATTGAACGTGTGGTCGGTCCACTCGATCTTCGTTCCTTCACCCATGCTCGACCTCGATGCGCCGACCGGCCGCGTTAAGATAAACGACCTGTTCCGATGCTGCCGCCTGTAGATGCTCCGCAATGTCGCACAAGGCTTCGTCAGCGCTAACCCTCCAGTCGAACTGGGGGAGAGGCCACCACCAGAGGCGGACACAGAACAGCTTTAGCCTCCGTTCCGCTATCCAAAGCCGACGAGGAGGCCGGCTGTAATCCGATTGAACCAGCACCGCGCGGATGCGGTAAGTCGCGACTTCAGCCATGTTCCACCTCGAACTTCGTGGTCTCATTCCCCCAGACGTCATTCCCGGGCCATGGCTCTCGGGCGAAGAGCTCGCATGCATAGGCGCGAGGAAGCAGGCGCTGGATGATCTGGCGCATCTCGATCGGCTTGCGGCTGTGTTCGCGGCGCAGGCTGTCGATCAGCGTGGCGGTCAGGTCTTCCTCCGCCTCGATCAGGTTGCGTTCCGACCGACTGGCGATTTCGGGCGACGCGATCCGCCCGACCAGGAAGGCCTCGGTCGCCGAGCGCAGGACATAGCCGGTGCCGAATGTCGCCTTGCCCGAGGGCGTCCGCTTCACCCAGGCCCCGCCGGTCGAATAGGCAAAGCCCCAGGCATCCATCAGTTCCAGCGCCTGCGGCAGGTGCGGCCAGGTCGACCACATGATCAAGAGGCAGGAGGGCGCGGCCAGCTGGTTGACGGGCAGGCGCGCCAGCTCGACCGTGGACATCGTGGTGTAATGCGCCTCGGGGCTCTTCGCATGGCCCTTGGCCGAGCGCATCTGATACTGCCAGGGCGGATCGACCAGGATCGCGCCGTATTTCATCGGGGTGAGGTGCCCAAAAGGCCAGGGGGTCATTCGTCGGTCTCCCGCATGGGCGGCAAGTGGTTCTGGCGGCGCGCGGGTATGACGGTCACGCAACAGGCGCCCTCCAGCCGATAGCGCATGCCCTGCAGCACCACGGCCTCGGCGCCGAGCTTGACTCCACGGCGCACGATGTCGGCGATCTCTTGCCGCGTCGCCTCGATGTCGACGCCCTTGACCCGCTCCAGATAGCGGATGATGGCGTGATCGGTGACATGGGGCTGGGGTTGGTCGGGCATCAGTATTCCACTCCCGCGCGGTCGCACATGCCCTTCAGCGCTTGCAGCACGGCGGCGATCTGGCGGGCGTCGCGCATCTGGTCGATGTCGATCGGCGCGGCGCCCCAGGACTTTTCGAAGCGGGCGCGGACGAAGGCATTCAGGCCGGCCGCGCCCTTGACCTTGACGGCCTCGGCGGCATGCAGCTTGCCCCATAGGACATGGGCAAAGCGGGTGTCGCCGCGCGCGGCCGGCGCCCGGCCCTTAGCCGCGGCCCGGAATCCGCGCTGTTTCAGGGCCTGCAGCACCTGCTCGCCCTGGGCGTCGGTCATTTGCGCCAGGCTCTCCTGGCCAGTCTCGGCCAGCTGCAGGGCGCGGCGCGTGTCATCGTCCAGCCCCAGCTGGCGGGCGGCGACATGGATCATGCGGATCGTGGTGGCTCTCATTTTCGGGGCCTCATGGGGGCGGCGGGGTGGGGCGAGCGCAGCGGCAAGGCCAGGAGGCGCTCGATCTCGTTGACGGCGGTCTTGGTCAGGTGGTTCAGATCGACGATCAGGCGCGGGCCATCGCGGTCGGCAAAACGGATGTGCAGCTCGGCATTGGTCAGGGTGATCTCGATGGGCCAGCCGTTGATGTGGCCCTCCGTCTCGCCCAGCCGGGCGCCGAACGGGCCGCGATCGACCTCGATCATGGGCACCTGCAGCAGGGCGAGGGTCGAGTTCATGGGAGGGCTCCGATCACCGAAACGGGTGGCTCCCACTGGATCAGAAAGCCGTGCCACAGGCCGACAGGGCTGTTTTCCCGATGCCAGAACGTCTCCATATCCAGAAGGTCGGCAAACCCATCCTCGCGGGCAAAGTCATCCAGATCGGGCGGGGCGAACCCATCGACCAGGATGCCCTCGATTGCGCCTTGCGGTTCGAAGGCGATCAAAATGGGCCGAACAGATGTGCAGCGCACGTCGGTGCAAATCTTGTGGCATTTGGCTGTCCGCATGCCCACGAACAGCTGCAACATTTCGCCGGGACGCGCGTGCCGAGCACGCCCGCCCCTGATCGTCTGCCTCTTAAGGCCAAGGAAGATCAGGGGCGCGAAGCGGCTCTTGAAGCTGTAAGCGACCATGTCAGCCGTCCACAGCGGCGGTGAGGCGGCGCTCGCTTTCGTCCATGCGCGCCGCGGCCGCACGGGCATAGTCCGGGGCCAACTGCTCCTCGCCACTCGCGGCGACCGCCAGCAGGACGCCAAAACGGTGGTCGAACTGACGTTTGGCCGCCAGGATTTCGGCCTCCATGTCCGTGCAGATTTCGTCCAGGCGGGCCGAGAAGGCTTCGAGAGAGATGGTCATTCCTGCACCCCATAGGTTTCGCTGTCGGTGACGGGCGGGTCGGCGCGGACAGGCTCCGAGGCCAGGATCGCCTCCAGCAGCTCCCGAAAATGGGCATCCGATTCGGGCCTGAGCTGGTGTCGCTCCCACGCGACGGAATCCAGCCAGGTTTCGAGTTGGTCGTTCTCGATCAGGCGTTTGCGCAGGGCGATCACGGTGTCGATGAATTCGAAGGGTTCGACGTCGAACCCTTCGGCCAAAGTTTCGGTGGCCACGCCAAAGGTAAGGAAAATGGCCATGGTCACACCTTCGCCAGGTCGATCGACACGGGCTCCCAGGCCGCGTCCTGGGCAGTGCGGCGGTAGCAGCGGACATAGGTCTTCGAGCCGACCACCCGCATGGCCTCGCGGATCGCTTTCATGGCGCGCTGCCAGCGCGGATCCTCGATCTGCAGGCGCAGCAGCATGAAGATCTCCGACCGATTGATCTGGCCGGCTTTGTCGGTGTTGAAGGCCTTGGTCACGATGGCGCGGATTTCGTCACGGGCGCCCTCGGCCCATTCGTTCAGGCATTCATCGACGAGGAGTTTGGCGGTCTGCAGCTCGGGCCCGAAGACGACATTGTCGGCCACCTGCACCTTGATCTGGTAAAGGGCGTCGTGGCTCATCAGGGTCTTGTTGCCCTTCGCCCCGCCCACGGTCGCATCGTACTCCTGGGCGAGCAGGGCCTCGAACGACCCGATGTCGTCAAAGGTGTGCTCCTTGAAGCGGGCGACCTGGTCGGAAAGCGCGATGGCATGGCCCATGATCTTGCGGACCAGGTCATCCTCGAGCTTGTGCTGCGGTTTGATCAGGTCGAGGGGGACAAGGCCGCCCTTGGCATCGTGCATGTAGGCGCGAGCGCCGACATAGACGACGCCGTCGGCGATGGTGGCGGGGGGATAATCGGTCATTTAACGGGCCTTTCAACAGGGGCAAAAAGCGGGGTGGGGGCGGGGTGGCCGGGGATGGGCGGCACCACCCCGAGCGCGGCGAGC
>CAMFIX010000240.1 GCA_945952425.1 uncultured Pseudorhodobacter sp.
GCTGGGGGCCAACGTGACACCCGATTTCATCAGCCTGGCCAAGCTAGAGAATGTGGCGCCCCGCTCGGCCTTCATCGCCATCATTGCCGTGGGCGCGAGCTTCGTGATCTCGGCCGGCGACCTCGACTTGTCGGTGGGGTCGATGGTGGCCTTTGTCGCCTCGCTGATGATCATGTTCCTGAACGCCGCGCCGATTGCCGACCCGTTCTGGCTGCTGGTGATGGGCGCGCTGATGACGTTGGTCATCGGCATGGCCTGCGGGCTGGCCAATGGCCTCATCACCACGCTGGGCAAGATCGAGCCCTTCATTGCGACCTTGGGCACGATGGGCATTTTCCGCGGCCTGACCACCTGGCTGTCCCAGGGCGGCGCGATCACCCTGCAAAGCCGCGAGCTGCAGGATTTGTATCACCCGGTCTATTTCGGCTCGGTCGCGGGCATCCCGGCGCCGATCCTCGTTGTTCTGGGGGTTTCGGCGGTGGCGGCCTTCGTGCTCTATCGCACCTCTTACGGTCGCCATGTCGTCGCCGTGGGCTCGAACCGCGAGGTGGCGCGCTATTCGGGGCTGAAGGTCGACCGGGTCCGCACCGTGGCTTTCGTGGCGCAGGGGCTTTGCGTGGCCATCGCGGTGCTGCTTTACGTGCCGCGGCTGGGGTCCACCTCATCGACCACCGGCATTCTTTGGGAGCTGCAGGCGATCACCGCGGTCGTCGTCGGCGGCACGGCGCTGAAGGGCGGCTCCGGCCGGGTCTGGGGCACGATCTGCGGGGCGCTTATCCTGGAATTGGTGGGCAATATCATGCTCTTGTCGAACTTCATCTCGGAATACCTGATCTCGACGCTGCAAGGCTCGATCATCATCATTGCCATGCTGGTCCAAAGGTCTTTGGCACGCAGGTAAGACGGGGCGCAGCGGGTCGCCCGGACGCGACAGACCCGCATATGGGAGGACTTCATGCTGAAACATTTCGCAGCGGCGGCCGTTCTGGCCACCGCTTTCGGAGCCCAGGCTTTCGCCGAAGATGCCAAGACCATCGGCGTCTCGATCCCCGCGGCCGACCATGGCTGGACCGGCGGCGTCGTCTATCACGCCGAGCGCGTGGCCAAGGCGATCATGGCCGAACATCCCGGCGCCAAGGTCATCGTCAAGACCTCGCCCGATGCGGCATCCCAGGCCAATGCGATCCAGGATCTGGCCGTGCAGGGCCTGGATGCTCTGGTCATCCTGCCGACCGATCCCGACCCCTTGGTCAATGCGATCAAGCAGGTGAAGGAGAAGGGCACCTTCGTCACCATCGTCGACCGCGCGCCCAGCCAGAACGACGATTCGGTGCGCGACCTTTATGTCGCGGGCAACAACTTCGGCCTCGGCGAGGCTGCGGGCAAGTATATCGCCGCGACCACGCCCGAGGCGCAGGTCGTCGTGATCCGCGGCCTGCCGATCCCGATCGACGAAGAGCGGCAGAAGGGCTTCGACAAGGGCGTCGAGGGCTCGAAGGTCAAGGTGCTGGACCGCCAGTTCGGCAACTGGAACCGCGACGACGCCTTCAAGGTCATGCAGGACTACCTGACCAAGTTCCCGAAGATCGACGTGGTCTGGTGCCAGGATGACGACATGGCCGTGGGCGTGCTGCAGGCCATCGAGCAGGCCGGGCGCACCGACATCCAATATGTCGTGGCGGGCGCGGGCTCGAAGGACATGATCAAGAAGGTCATGGACGGCGACAAGATGATCCCGGTCGATGTGCTGTATCCGCCGGCCATGGTCGGCACGGCGATGGAGCTGACGGCGGCGGCGATCTACGACCAGGTTCCGGTGCGCGGCACCTATACGCTGGATGCGACGCTGGTCACCAAGGAGAATGCGGCGCAGTACTACTTCCCCGACAGCCCCTTCTGATCGGGCCGTTCTGATGCGAAAAGGGCGGGCCTTCGGGCCCGCCCTTCACGCTGTCCTGCCCCAGCGGGCAAAGCAGTCGATCACCACCCGGCGCTGCGCCGCATCCTCCTGCCGCTGATCCTCGATCAACCCGGCGATGGCCTGCACATAGGCCCCCTGGTCGATGGCGAGGCTGGTCAGGTCGTGGCTCTGCCAACCCGCGATCTGGATGCCGTCCTGGCCGATCACCGCCAGATCCTCCGGCACCTTGCGCCCCATCAGATGCACCGCCGCATCGCGCAGGCCGATGGCCATCACATCGTTTCCGCAGACCACCGCATCCACCCGGGACCGCAGCATCACCACGGCCTCTTTATAGCCCGAGTCATAGGTGAAATCGCCATGGCCCTCGGTCGCGAACCCCAGCCCGTGCCGCGCCAGCGCATCGGCGAACCAACGCCGCCGCGCCTTGTCGATGTAGCTCGACGACCGCCCGCCCAGATAGGCGAAATGCCGGCGCCCATCGGCCACCACCTTGTCGATGATCTCTGCGGCCGCCTTCGCGCCCTCCAGCGTCACATGCGAGGCGCGGTTGTGGGGCAGGGGCTCGGAGGACACGATGATCGGCCGGGCCGTGCGGAAGATCTCCACCGCGTCATCCAGCGTCACGAGGTCCGAGAAGACGACGACATGATCCACCTGATAGATCGAAGCGAGGCGCATCAGCTGCAGCCGGTCCTCCGCCCCCCCGCAGCACAGAACGATGGGCATCAAGGCCATGCGCTGCAGCTGCAGGATCAGGCCCTGCAGTTGCTCGGCCTCGGTCGGGTTCTGGATCGCGTTCACCACCAGCGCCACCAGCCCGGAGCGCTGATTGTTCAAGGACCGGGCCAAGGCGTTCGGCTGATAGGAATGCTGCGCAGCGAGGCTCAGGATATGGCTGCGCGTCGCCTCGGACAGCTTGGTCGCACCGGGGAAGGCACGTGAGACGGTCGCCGATGACACCCCGGCCAGCCGGGCAAGCTCTTTCGAGGTGATCCGCTTGTTCATGCCGCTCCCTCAGGCCCCGATCAGCACCGATTCGCCGTCGCGCGCCGCGGATTGCTTTATCGCATCCCACAGATGGGCGAAACGCAGACCGTTCTGGATGGTCGAGGGGTTGACGATCTCGCCCCGGCGGACCGCCAGGAAGGTCTTCAGCGGGTTGTCGGTGATCTCGTCCTCCTCCCGCACCCATTTCCCCGACCCCCAGGAAATTTCGCGGCTGCCGCCCCAGGCGTCGATCCGGACGATGGCCTTCTGGAAGAAGAGGGTCATGTGGCTGAAACAGCCCTTCGGCCCCTCTCCGGCAGCGTTCAGCGTCACCAGCACGCCCGATTTCGTCCGGGCCGAGACGGCGCAGGTGATATCCACCGGCTTGCCCCGGTTGTTCATATAGGCCGAGACGCGCTCGAAATCGGCGTCCAGCAGCTGGCAGATCGTGTTCATCATATGGGCGCCGGTGTCGAACATGAAGCCGCCGCCCGAGAGCGCCGGGTTCTGCTTCCAGCCGCCGTTATAGGCCTCCGACCAACCCTCCCAGATCGAGCCCGCAACGCTGACCAGCGCGCCGAACTCGCCCTTTTCGATCCGCGCCTTGGTGTCGCGCACCAGGGGCGAGAGGCCGCCGTTGAAGGCCACCACGATCAGGTTCTGCGCAAGCGCCTGCGCCGCGATCAGGGCCTTGGCTTCGGCCACCGTGGTGACCATCGGCTTTTCCAGGAAGAGGTCCAGACCCGCCTCGGTCACCGCCACGGCCTGCGCGCCATGCAGCGCGTGCGGCGTCGAGACATAGACCATGTCCAGCTCATCGCGGCAGGCCGCCAGCATCGCCGCATGGCTGTCGAACTCCTGCGGCGCGGGCTCTCCGGCGCCGATGCAGACCGCGGCCAGGCGGGCGCGCGAGGTGGCGCTGACATCGGCCACGGCCACGAAGCGAACCTCGGGCATCTTGATCCAGCTGGCCGCGTAATCGACCGCTTTCCCTCCGGCGCCGATGACGCCGATGCGCAGGGGCTGGGACATGGTTCCTCCAACAATGTAATCGTGTGCATTGACTTTTTAGGCCAGGCTACCGGGATACGGCAAGAAAAATTGGCGATATGCGCGCAGATTCGGCAGAGAAAGAAAATCCTTGCCAGAAGAATGTAACCGCATACACTCAACGCCGACTCGCCGAGTCACAAAAACGGGAGGAGAAAAGATGTTGAAGAAACCGCTTTTGGCGGCCGTGAGCGTCATGGCCCTGGCGGCCCTCGCAGGCTCTGCCTTCGCCGAAACCATCCGCATCGCCGAACACCGCCAGGCCCGGATCGACGCGCTGAAATCCGTGGTCCCCGAGATCGAGAAGAAGCTCGGCGTGACGATCGAGGTGGTGGAATACCCCGCGCCGGAAAAGGACTACATGTCCAAGCTGCTGACCGAGCTTGGCGCCGGGAATGCGCCCGATGTCTTCACCGTGCCGGGCGACAGCGACGTGCCCGACCTTGCGACGGCGGGCTATCTTGCCCCGGTGACCGAGGCCTTCAAGGCCTGGGACGGCGCCGCGCAGACCTTCGATGTCGCCAAGAACCTTGCCACCGGGGCCGATGGCCAGATCTATGCCGTGCCGACCATGCTGTCGGTGCAGCAGATCTATTACCGCAAGGACGTGCTGGAGAAGGCGGGCATCTCGACCGAGCAACCCAAGGACTGGGCCGAGTTGATGGCCCGCGCCAAAGAGATCAAGGAAAAGACCGGGGCCTATGCGCTGCTCTTCCCGATGGGCGCGTCCTGGGGCGGAGGGGCCTTCGGCGAGGGCTTCCAATACATGCTGGCGGGCACCTCGACCCCGCAACTCGTGGCCGAGGACGGCAAGCTTGATCTGTCCAGCGCGGGGGTCAAGGATGTGCTGGGCTTCTATGCCGAGCTCGTCAACAACGACCTGATGCCGGTCGAGCCCCTCTTGGGGCCGGAGCCCTGGGTGATCCCGAAATACGAGATGTTCCCGGCCGGCAAGCTGGTTGCCACGACCTGCGGCACCTGGTGCTATATCTATGACTGGGGCCCGGAATCCAAAAACCCGATCCCCGATGTGACCAAGGCCGTCGGCACCTGGGAGGTTCCGGCCGAGGCGGGGGGCAAGGGCCATGTCATGGTCTCGCTGAACTCGCCCTGGCTGGTGAACGCCAAGGGCGCCGATGTCGATATGGCGACCAAGGTGGTGCTGGAGATCGGCTCGGTCGAGGCCGATGCCGCCTATGCCAGCCGACTGGGCAATATCCCCGCCCGGCGCGATGCGGCCGACAATGCCGAGTTCCAGAAGCTGACCGCGCTGGTTCCCGTGCTGCAACTGTCTCTTATACACATCTGACGCTGCCGACGATATGCAGTGTGTAGATCTCGGTGGTCGCCGTATCATTAAAAAAATTTTTTTCAAGCAGAAGACGGCATACGAGATCATGCCTAGTCTCGTGGGCTCGGAGATGTGTATAAGAGACAGGGGCCCC
>CAMFIX010000241.1 GCA_945952425.1 uncultured Pseudorhodobacter sp.
AAACGGCGGTGGCAAAGAAACGGCGGGACACGGATCATGGCTTTGAATCTCTCGGTCGATGCAGTGCATGAGGAACTGAAGCCGCGCATCACGGTCTTCGGCGTCGGTGGCGCCGGGGGCAATGCGGTCAACAACATGATCGAAAAGGCGCTGGAAGGCGTCGAATTCGTCGTGGCGAACACCGATGCGCAGGCGCTGCAGCAAAGCCGGGCGGGCAACAAGATCCAGATCGGGTTGAAGGTCACTGAAGGGCTCGGCGCGGGCGCCCGTCCTTCGGTCGGCGCGGCGGCGGCCGAGGAAAGCATCGAGCAGATCGTCGATCACCTGGCGGGCGCGCATATGTGCTTCATCACCGCGGGCATGGGCGGCGGCACCGGCACCGGCGCGGCGCCCATCATCGCGCAAGCGGCGCGCGAGCTGGGGGTTCTGACCGTCGGCGTCGTGACCAAGCCCTTCCAGTTCGAGGGCAACAAGCGGATGCGCCAGGCCGAAGAGGGGATCGAGGCCCTGCAGAAGGTCGTCGATACGCTGATCGTCATCCCGAACCAGAACCTGTTCCGCCTGGCGAACGAGCGCACCACCTTTACCGAGGCCTTCGCCATGGCCGATGACGTGCTCTATCAAGGCGTCAAGGGCGTGACCGATCTGATGGTGCGCCCGGGTCTCATCAACCTCGACTTCGCCGACGTCCGCGCGGTGATGGACGAGATGGGCAAGGCGATGATGGGCACGGGCGAGGCCTCGGGCCAGGACCGCGCCGTGCAGGCGGCCGAAAAGGCCATCGCCAACCCGCTCCTGGACGAAATCAGCCTGAACGGCGCCAAGGGCGTGCTGATCAACATCACCGGCGGCTATGACCTGACGCTGTTCGAACTCGACGAAGCCGCGAATATCATCCGCGAAAAAGTCGATCCCGATGCGAATATCATCGTCGGCTCCACCCTGGACCCGACCTTGGACGGCACCCTGCGGGTTTCGGTCGTCGCCACCGGCATCGACCTGAAGGCCAAGGCCGAGGCGCCGACCCGCCGTTCGGTGACCGAGGCCGCCAAGCCCTTCGCGCCCCAGCCGCAAGCCCGTCCGGCGCCCGAGCCGATGACCCTGACCCAACCGGCCTTCGAGCCCGCGCCTGAGCCCGCCTTCCGCGCGGCCGCCCCCGCACCGCAGCCCGAGCCGGTCGAGGAAGTGGACGAAATGCCCGCCCCGGCCTATCGCCCCGCCCCCGAGCAGCGCCCCGTCGCCGCGCGTGAGCCCGATGCCGCCAACTTCATCGCCCCGCGTCCGCGTGCGACCGGCACCCCCTCGCCCGAGGCCATGGCGCGCCTGCAGGCCGCCGTGTCGAAAACCCCGGCCGCGCCCGTTGCGCGCCCCGCGGCCCCGGCGCCGAAGCCCGCCGCCAAGGCCCCGGTGGCCGAGCGTCCGCGCTTTGGCATCGGCAGCCTGATCAACCGGATGGCCGGCGCCCAGGCCGAGGCCGCGCCCGCGCGCCAGCAACCGGCCCCCGCCTATGACGAGGAAAACGAGCCCTCGACCGATCAGGACCGGATGGAAATTCCGGCCTTCTTGCGCCGTCAGGCGAACTGAACCAATCCTTCACGGATTGTTACACCGGGGTGGCTTGCCACCCCGGTTTTGTTTCATTTTCAAGGCGCTTTGGCAGGTTTCGCACCCTGTTACACAGAGACATAAAAGGTGAGTTGCCTGCGCTGCAGCTGCATCCTAAATGAAACCCAACCGATGGCGGGCCGTTGAATATCCGCCACAAGACTTGGGCAAGCAGCAGAGGCTCAGCGTGCAAAATACGGTGAAATCTCCGGTGACCTTCGAGGGGGTCGGGCTGCATTCCGGCCTGCCCGTCCGCATGGTCCTGCATCCCGCCGCCCCCGACAGCGGCATCCGCTTTCGGCGCAGCGATGTCACCGACCTCGACCCGGTGATCCGCGCCGCCTGGGACCAAGTCGTGCCCTCTTCGCTCTGCACCCTGGTCGCGAACGAAGACGGCGTCAGCGTCTCGACCATCGAACACATCATGGCGGCTCTGGCCGGTCTTGCCATCTGGAACGTCGAGATCGAAATCGACGGGCCGGAAGTTCCGATCATGGACGGCTCCTCCGCCCCCTTCGTCGCCGCGATCCTGGAGAAGGGCATCGCCCGCATGGCGGCTCCGACCCGTGCGCTGCGGGTGCTGCGCGCGGTCGAGGTTCGGCAGGGCGAGGCCTGGGCTCGGCTGGAACCCGCCGACATGCTGGAGATCGACTTCCGCATCGACTTCGCCGACCCGGCGATCGGGGCGCAAAGCCGCGCGCTGAACATGGCCAACGGCGCCTTCGTGCGCGAGCTCTGCGACAGCCGCACCTTCTGCCGCCAGTCCGACGTGGATGCGATGCGCGAACAGGGCCTGGCCCTGGGCGGCACGCTCGACAATGCGGTGGTCTTCGACGGGGCCGAGATTCTCTCGCCCGGCGGGCTGCGCCATGCCGACGAACCCGTGCGCCACAAGATGCTCGATGCTTTGGGCGACCTGGCCCTGGCCGGTGCGCCCTTGATGGCGCGCTATACCGGCAACCGCGCGGGCCATGCGATGACCAACCGCCTGCTGCGCGCGCTCTTCGCCATGCCCGGCGCGGTCGAGATGGACGACTGCGACGCCTTCGCCCGCGGCATGCTGCCCGGCGTCGGCGTGCACCGCGGCGGCCTGCACTGGCTTGCCTGAGGCGCTGAAAGCCATTTTGCGCCCGCCATTTTTCTGTGCTAGGACGGGGCAAAGCAGGGGGATAGCGCCCCCGGGATTTCGGGAATTGACGCGGTGATGGCAAGCAGGGCAGGGGCGGCAAAGGGTCTGGGCATGGCCTTGGTGCTGGTGCTTATGGCCTGCGCGCCGAAGGCTCCCGAACAGCAGGATCTGTCGGGCTTCACCGCCGAGCAGATCTTCCAGAAGGGCGAGAGCGAATTGGCCGGCAAGGGCGGAGCCAAGGCCGCGCTGCCCTATTTCCAGGATGTCGAGCGGCTTTACCCCTATTCGGAATTCGCCAAGCGCGGCCTGATCATGCAGGCCTATACCCTGCACCAGAGCCGCAAATACGAAGAGGCCCGCGCCGCAGCCCAACGCTATGTCGACTTCTACCCCGCCGGGGAGGATATCGCCTATGCGCATTACCTGCTGGCCCTGTCCTATTACGACCAGATCGACGAGGTCGGTCGCGACCAGGGCCTGACCTTCCAGGCCCTGCAGGCGCTGCGCGTCGTGATCGAGCAATATCCCGACAGCGAATATGCCAAGTCGGCGATGATGAAATTCGACCTCGCCTTCGACCATCTGGCCGCGAAGGAAATGGAGATCGGGCGCTATTACCTGCGCGGCGGGCATTACGCGGCCGCCTTGAACCGCTTCCGCACCGTGGTGCAGGATTACCAGACCACGACGCACACGGCCGAGGCTTTGGAGCGGATCGTCGAATGCTATCTGGGCCTTGGCCTGCCCGCCGAGGCGCAGACCGCGGGCGCGATCCTGGGCTATAACTACCAAAGCTCTCCCTTCTACCAGGACGCGTTCAACCTCTTGAAAAAGCAGGGCCTTTCGCCCGAGGCCAAGGGGACGGGCTGGCTTTCGACCATCTATCGCCAGATGATCAAGGGCGAATGGCTGTGACCGCCTGACATGCTGCGGTCCCTGGAAATCCGCGATGTGCTGATCATCGACCGGCTGGCGCTGGAATTTCAGCCTGGGCTGAATGTGCTGACCGGCGAGACCGGGGCGGGCAAGTCGATCCTTCTGGACGCTTTGGGCTTTGTTCTGGGCTGGCGCGGTCGGGCCGACCTGGTGCGGCAGGGCGCGGCGCAGGGCGAGGTGACGGCGGTCTTCGACCTGCCCCCCGGCCATCCGGCGCGCGCCGTGCTGGAGGCGGCCGGGATCGAGGCGAAGGACGAACTGATCCTGCGCCGGGTGAACGCCGCCGATGGGCGCAAGACGGCCTGGGTGAACGACCGCCGCGTCTCGGGCGAGGTCTTGCGCGACCTCTCCGACGGGCTGGTCGAGCTGCATGGCCAGCATGACGACCGCGGGCTGTTGAACCCGCGCGGGCATCGGTTGCTGCTGGACGCCTTTGCCGGGCTGGACATGGCCGCCTTGCGCGCGGCCTGGGGCGCGCGGCGGGCGGCGGAAGGCGCGCTGGCCGAGGCCGAGGCGCGCATCGCCGCGATCCGGACCGAGGAAGAATGGCTGCGCCACGCGGTCTCCGAGCTCGACAAGCTGATGCCCGAGGCGGGCGAGGAGGCGCGGCTGGATGCCGAGCGCCGCCTGATGCAAGGCGCCGCCCGCATCCGCGACGACATCGCCCGCGCCCATGCCATGCTGGGGCAGGGCGCCGAACCCGCCTTGCAAGAGGCGACGCGCTGGCTGGGCGGCGTCAGCGACAAGGCGGAGGGTCGGCTGGAGGCGCCTCTGGCCGCGCTGGAACGCGCGATGATCGAGCTGCAAGAGGCGCAATCGGGTGTCGAGGATTGCCTGCAGGCCCTGGATTTCGACCCCGGCGCCCTGGAACGCGCCGAGGAGCGGCTGTTTGCCATCCGCGCTTTGGCCCGCAAGCATGGCGTGGCGCCCGACGCGCTTGGCCCCCATGCCGACACTTTGCGCGCCCGGTTGGAGACGCTGGACATGGGCGAGCGCGGGCTGATGAAGCTGCGCCAGGCGGTGAAGCTCGCCGAGGCCGATTACTCCGCCCGGGCCGCGGCGATGCGCGCCGCCCGCAGCGCCGCGGCAGAGCGGCTGGATGCGGCGATGGCGGCCGAGCTGGCTCCGCTGAAGATGGAACGCGCCGTGTTCCGCTCGGTCCTGAGCGAGGCGCCGCCGGGACCGGAGGGGATGGACGAGGTGACCTTCACCGTCGCGACCAACCCGGGCGCGCCGGCGGGGCCCTTGAACAAGATCGCCTCGGGCGGGGAATTGTCGCGGTTCCTTCTGGCCTTGAAAGTGTGCCTGACCGGCGGGGCCGAGGGGTTGACGATGATCTTCGACGAGATCGACCGGGGCGTGGGTGGCGCCACGGCGGATGCGGTGGGGCGCAGACTCGCGGCGCTGGCTGCGGGGGCGCAGGTGCTGGTCGTGACCCATTCGCCGCAAGTGGCGGCCTTGGGTGGGCATCACTGGCGGGTGGAAAAGCGCGTGGAGGCGGGGGTGACGACCTCGACCGTCGTGCCGCTTGGGGCCGATGAGCGAGTCGAAGAGCTTGCGCGGATGCTGGCGGGGGATGTGATCTCCGACGCGGCCCGGGCAGCGGCGCGGGCGCTTTTGGGTCCGTGAGGGGTCCATGGCCCTGCAAGGGCCCTGGAC
>CAMFIX010000242.1 GCA_945952425.1 uncultured Pseudorhodobacter sp.
ACCTTCTCCTCTGTAGCATGAGCAGATTTTCACTGGGTCGATACACCGACAAGCTGTTCAAGGCGCGCGACGGAAAGGCGGATGCCTGCCTGGCCTATCGTACCGATGGCCGCGTCGTGGAAATCGACGGCGATTACACCGAGACGCTGGCGCGGCTGAAGGCCAATCCGCATGGCGTGGGCGTCTTCGGCCTGTCCTTCTACGAGAACAATGCCGACAAGCTGAAGGTGGCGAGCTTCCAGGGCGTCGTGCCCTCGAAAGAGACGATCGCCGCGGGCAAATATGCGATCTCGCGGCCGCTTTACATCTACGTCAAGACGCAGAACTACGGCGTCGTGCCGGGGCTGAAGGAATTCGCGCAGTTCTTCGTCTCGGACGAGATGGCGGGCGCCGGTGGGCCCCTGGAAAGCTATGGGCTGGTCGTCGATCCCAAGCTGTCGGCCGCGCAGGCCAAGCTGACCAACTGAGGCCAGGGCCATAATTCTGCCCAGAAGCCGCGGCATCCTCCGGGTCATTCGGAGGATGTCATGCGTTTCAAACCCCTTTTCCTTCTGGCCTTTGGACTTTTCGCCCAGGCCGCTGCGGCCGATGCCCCGGCCGAAGCCCGCGATGCCTTCCGCGCCGAGGTCCGCGCGCAGGACCGCGCGGGTGTCCTCGCCGCGCTCGATGCCGCCGAGGCGCTGGATGCCACCGGCGATCCCTGGCATGTGCGCAACCTTTACGCGACCTTCGCCGATATGGAGCCGGGCGTCGATGCCTTCACCGCCGCCTGGGCCGAGGCCGCGCCGCGCGATGCAAGGGCGCTGGCGGCGCGGGGCTGGTTCCTGTGGCGTCAGGGCTGGGTCTGGCGCGGTGGCGAGTATGCCGAACGCACCTGGCCCGAAAAGCTGCAGAGGGCGCAGGATCTTCACCTGCAGGCGATGCAGCTGATGCAGCGCGCCTATGCCTTGCAGCCCGATTTCCTGCCGGCCTCCGATGGCATCCTGCAGCTGGCGCGCAACACCGGCGCGCAGGACGACCTGGTGCCGGTCGTGCTGCAGGCGGTGATGGCGTCGCGGCCGAACCACCAGAGCCTGATGCTGGCGATGCCCGGCCTTGCCCGGCAATGGGGCGGCGCGCCCGAGGCCGTCGGCGCCTTCTGCGACGCCTATGCGCCGCTGATCCACGCCGACCCGCCCTATACGCCTGCCACCTGCCGGATCGAGGCGGTCTATTCCTATTTCTCCAACGGCCCCGAGCGGACCGCCGCCCGGCTGGCCCTCGCCGCCGACGACAGCCCCTATCTGGACGGGCTGCGCAGGCAAGAGCTGATGACCGGCGCCCTGCCGCAGGACCAGGCCATCGCGGCGCTGGAGCGTATCCGGGCCACCCGCCCGCTGGACCGCGACGAGGCCGAGCTTTGGGACCAGTTGCACACGCCGCCCGGAGAGATCTTGCAAAGCGTGGCCTATCCCCAGGCGGTCCGCGACGCGGTGGCGCAGCACCGGCGCTGGGCGATCAATGTGCCGCTGGACCCCACGACCTTCGACCAGCTTTGGGGCGACCTGCACGAGGATGAAAGGGTCAACAATGCGCCCTATCCCGCGGACGAGATGATCGCCCGGGCCAAGGCGATCCTGGCGGTCTTTCCGCAAGACCCGATGACGCTGTCGCATCTGGGCGACGATACCGTGCTGTACGGCGGGCCCGGGCTTTCGGCGCTGGACCGGATCGTGGCGGCCGAGCCTTATTTCGAGGCCTCCATCGTCTACAGTCTGCATGACGCCGCCCGGTTGCGGGTGGCGATGAAGCCCAAGCTGAACCTGCTTTTGGCCGACGAGAACCGGATGCACCCAACGGCCGATGACCAGCTGCCGCCCCGGATGCGCGCGGCGCTGGAGGACGCCCTGATCTGCCCGGCGCTGCGTCAGGTCAAGCTGTTGCAGGCTGTCTGCCTGCGCGATGGCGCGGACTATTGCCTGCCGCGCCAATTGCACGACCCAAGCGCGCTAGAGATGTTGCTGAGGCGGGGCAGCGCCTGCCCGGCAGCGCTGACCGATGATGTCGAGACGCTGATCTACCTGCCGGGCTGAGGCCTCACCACAGGCAAAGCCCCCAGGCCGCGCCGGTGGCGATCACCGGCAGCACCCAGGCGGCGGCGCAGCCAAAGGACGGTATTCCACAACCGGCGCAGCTCTTGGATCATCTTCCCGGCCTCCCCCGGGGGCCGCGCAACTTTCGCCGGGCAGAGTGTCACCCATAGGCTTTGAACGGTGTGCTTCAACTGTTCCGTCGCGCACAGTCACTGTGCTGAGCCAGAATTAGCGCATTGAAATCGCAGGGTTTTCAAGCATGTTCACGGGGGCGTGATCGCCCTTGTGCGGCGGATCGTCGCCCCCCAGATCGGGTTGGCAAGGCAGGGAAATGCCGGATCAGACAAAGATCGACGCGACATTTCCGGACTGCCCCGCAAGCCGCCGCCCCGATGCGAACAGAAACGGGCGGCACCCAAAATGGAGATCAAAATGATCCGCAAAAGCATCCTTTTCGCCGCCGCCATCGCGACCGTCGCCGCGGGCTCGGCCTTCGCCGGAACGCAAGTCACCGGCACCGTGTCGAAGATCGACGCGCCCCAGGGCTATGTCTGGCTGGACAACGGCACCCGTTACGACGTGGGCTCCGACTTCGCCCATACCGTGCTGCCCGGCAATGCCGTCAGCCTGATCGTGGTGCAGAACGGCACCGCCCAAGACGTGCTGAGCGCCGCGCCGGCTGGCCTCTGATCCCCCAATCCCAACCGAAAAACAGGAGACTATCATGATCCGCAAAACCATCCTCTTCGTCGCCCTCGCCACCACGCTGGCCGCCGGCGGCGCCTTCGCCTCGACCAAGGTGTCGGGCAATGTGACCCAGGTCGATGCGCCGATGGGCTATGTCTGGCTGGACGGCGTGCGCTATGACGTCGGCCACGACTTCGCCGCCGGCGTGACCCCGGGCAATGCGGTGGAGCTGATCACCGTGCAGAACGGCACCGCCAACGACGTGGTCCATGCCTCCCACGCCGGGTTCTGAACTCTGCCACGCTTCGGCCACCAGGGGCTCCTTCGGGAGCCCCTTTATTTTTGCCCGGCCAGCTTCTCCACCGCCAGGATCGCCCGGACCGAGGTCACCACATGGGCAAAGCGGTCGCCGCCGAGGTTGACCCCGCCATACCAGCGCGTCACCACGACGATGCGGCCCCGCGTCCCCTCGCGCTCCAGCATCTTCAGGATGACCGCGCCTGCCCCCGCCTCGCCGTCGTCGTCCTTCAGCGCGCGCCCATCGGCCAGCACAGCGGCCCAGGTGTTATGCGTGGCCTTGGCGAATTTCTTGTGGCTTTTCAGCGTGGCGAGGAAGACCTTGATCGCGGCCTCGTCCGCCACCTCGCCCGCACTGGCGGCATAGCGCGAGCCGCGGTCGCGCACCGTATCCATGATCTGCAACATGCCCCGACCCTAGCAGCGCCTTGCGCGGGCCGGAAGCCCCGGCCATAAGGCCTCATGCTGCCGATCCATGCCATATTGCCCCAGCTGCGCGCCGCCTTGGCCTCAGGCCAGGCCGTCCTGCAGGCCCCGCCCGGGGCGGGCAAGACGACGGTCGTGCCGCTGGATCTTTTGCCCCTGGTCAAGGGCCGGATCGTGCTGCTGGAGCCCCGCCGCCTCGCCGCCCGCGCCGCCGCCGAGCGCATGGCCGAGACCCTGGGCGAGGCCGTGGGCGAGACGGTCGGCTACCGTATAAGGGGCGAAAGCCGCATCGGCCCCCGCACCCGGATCGAGGTGGTGACCGAGGGCATCCTGACCCGGATGATCCAGTCCGATGCCGAACTCCCCGGTGTCGGCTGCGTGATCTTCGACGAATTCCACGAGCGTTCCCTGCATGCCGACCTCGGTCTCGCGCTGGCGCTGGAAATCCGCGGGGCGCTCCGGCCCGATCTGTGGCTCTTGGTCATGTCGGCGACGCTGGATGCCGGTCCGGTCGCGAGCCTGATGGGGGCGCCGGTGGTGACGTCGGAAGGTCGCGCCTTTCCGGTGGAAACGCGCTGGCTGGGGCGCCCGGCCGAACGGTTCGAGCCCGCGATGGCCGGTCTGATCCGCGAGGCCTTGGACGAGACCGAGGGCGGGCTCTTGGCCTTTCTGCCGGGCGAGGGAGAGATCCGGCGGGTGCAGGGTCTTTTGGGCGATCTGCCGGGCTGCACGGTGCTGCCGCTTTATGGTGCGATGGATTTCGCGGCGCAGCGGGCGGCTTTGGGGCCGGTCGAGGGGCGGCGGGTGGTGCTGGCGACGGCGATTGCCGAGACCTCGCTGACGCTGCCGGATATCCGCGTGGTCGTGGATGGCGGCCGCGCCCGCCGCGCCCGGTTCGACCCTTCCAGCGGCATGGCCCGGCTGGTGACCGAACGGGTGACCCGGGCCGAGGCCGAGCAGCGCCGGGGCCGGGCGGGGCGGGTGGCGGAGGGGATCTGCTATCGCCTGTGGACCAAGGGCGAGGAGGGCGCGCTGGCCGCCCATCCCCCGGCCGAGATCGAAAGCGCGGACCTCGCGCCGCTGGCGCTGGAGCTGGCGCTTTGGGGCGAGGAGGGGCTGCCCTTCCTGACCCCGCCGCCCCCGGGGCCCCTGGCCGAGGCCAAGGCCCTGCTGGCGGCACTGGGCGCGACGGAGAAGGGCCGGATCACCGCCCATGGCCGCGCCTTGGCCGCGCTGCCGGTGCATCCGCGGCTGGGGCATATGCTGATGCAGGCGGGGCCGGGGGCGGCGCCCGTGGCCGCGCTGATGGAGGACCGCGACCCGCTGAAGGGCGCTCCGCCGGATTTGTCCCTGCGGATCAAGGCGCTGGACTCCCCCGGGGCCTTCGCCCGCGACCATTCCCATCCGATGGACCGTCTGGCGCTGGACCGTATCCGCGCCGAGGCCAAACGGCTTGCCCGTGCCGTGCCGGGGCAGGATCGCGGCCTGTCGCTGGGGCAGATGGCGGCCTTGGCCTATCCCGACCGCATCGGTCTGCGGCGCAAGGGCGAGGCGCCGCGCTGGCTTCTCTCGGGCGGCAAGGGGGCGGCGATGGCGCCCGGCACGCCCTTGTCCGGCGCGCGGATGCTGGTGGCCACCGATCTGGACGGCGACCCGCGCGAGGCCACGATCCGCCAGGCCGTGGCGCTGACCGAGGCCGAGCTGCGCGAGGTGCATGGGCAAGCGATCTCCTGGCGCGACCTCTGCCAGTGGAGCCGCCGCGACGGCCGGGTTCTGGCGCGCCGGCAAGAGGTCTTCGGCGCCCTGGTGCTGGAGGACCGCGCCTGGGAGG
>CAMFIX010000243.1 GCA_945952425.1 uncultured Pseudorhodobacter sp.
ATTGACGCCACCCCGACGGGCGATCTCACCTTCCTGATCAGCGAACGCGGCCGCCCCTTCACCGGTGATGGTTTCGGCAACAGCTTCCGGGCTTGGGCGCGCAAGGCTGGACTGGAGGATTGCAGCGTTCACGGGCTGCGGAAGGCCGCGGCCGCCCGCCTGGCTGAACTGGGCTGCACGGAACAGGAAATCATGGCGATCACGGGTCACCGGACTAGCCAACAGGTCACCCGATACACCCGCGCGGCGAGTCAAAAGACCCGGCCGGAAAGCGCCCTGCGGCGCATGAGCGGCGAACACGGCGGGAACAAAAGTGTCCCACTTTCGGAGTCGGTTGTCGCCGGTGGGACAAAAACAGCTTCTAAGTAGCTGATATGTAAGGAGGCAAAAGAGAAGTGGTGCCCAGAGCCGGAATCGAACCAGCGACACGCGGATTTTCAATCCGCTGCTCTACCAACTGAGCTATCTGGGCAGCCTTGTGAACGTTGCCGTTCGTTGGATGGCGGGGTGATACGTCAGGGGGGCGGCTCTGTCCAGAGGGGTTTGGCAGAAAAATGACGCGGCGGGCGAAAACTTTCGCCGGGGGCGCGGGCAGGGTGAGGAACGGGCGCCAAGGGGTTGGTGGGCAAGGAAAGATGCCGGGTTGCGGCAGAGGGGGCCTCGCGGAGACGCGGGGCCCTTTTCGCATTTCTGGCGCTGGTGGGGGGCACCTTGCCCGGCGCCCGGGGGAATCGGCGCGGGGATTTCGGGCCGGGGGCCGCGCCGCGCATGCCCGGCAGGTCCGCTTGTTGCGGCGCGTCAGTTCGGGCGGCGGGGCTCGGCCTCGTCGTCGTCGCCCTTCACCCGGTAATCCTCGTTCAGCCAGCGGCCGAGGTCGATGTCGGCGCAGCGTTTCGAGCAGAAGGGGCGGTACTTCGCCGCTTCCTCGCCAACCGCCTTGCCGCAGATCGGGCAGCTCATTCCGTCACCGCCTTCAGCACCAGCCTGTCGCGCTTGCGGGTCAGCTCGTAAAGCCCCAATGTCGTCCAGCCGGGCAGGTTGGCCTCGCCCTCGCCCTTGAAGGCAGCCTTCATCACCTGGTCGAGGATGGACCTGTCCCGCTTGGGGATCGGGGCGAAATCCACCACCACCTGGCCGCCGAGGCCGCGCAGCCGCAGCTGGCGGGGCAGGTCGCGGGCGGCGGCGATGTTCACCTTCAGGCTCGCGGCCGGAGAGGTATCGCCCCCGGTGTTCACATCCACCGCCACCAAGGCCCGCGTCGGCTCGATCATCATGTGGCCGCCGCCCGGCAGGTCGACCCGGGGGGCAAGAAGCCCGTCGATCATCTCCAGCACGCCCAGACGCGCAAAGCCGCCGGTGACGACCTCTTCCGCCGCCTCCCAGTCGCGCCAGGCGGTGTCATGGGCGCTGGCCCCTTCCAGCAAAAGCTCCGGCCCGCCGTCGAGGTCCGAGGTCACCGCATCGGCCAGTTCGCGCAGCTCTGCCACCTCGGCCGCGATCTCGTCACCTTCCGCCTCTTCGCAGGCCGAGCGCAGGATCAGGCCATGCGCCGAGCCTTCCATCGCCGCATCGGCAATCGCCTGCAACTCGGCGCGCAAGCCCTCGTCGCGGATCTTGCGGCTGATGTTCAGCCCCGGAGCCCCCGGCGTCACGATGGCAAGCCTGCCCTTGAACAGCAGCCGCGTCGTCACCGGCAGGGCCTTGCCCGGCTCAGCCGGGCCCGTCACCTGCACGATGATGCGCTGCCCCGGCGCAAGCCCGTCGGTCTGGCGCAGGAACCCGCTGCCCTGCGGCAGTTTCACGAACATCCCGCCCATGCCCTTCATAGGCCGGTCGGCCACCGCGCGATAGATCGCGCCGGGCAGGGGCGTGTCGTCCTCGGGGTCGATCAGCAGCTCTTCCAGGGCGCCATCGACCACCAGGGCCGCGGCCTTGCGCCCGGCGATTTCGTCCAGGACGATGACGCGACCCTTCATTCCGTTCTCCACAAAGGCCAGCCCGCGGCGGCCAAAAGCGTTGCGGTCTCGGCCACCGGCAGGCCCATGATGGCGCTGAACGAGCCCTGAATCCACGGGATGAACGCCCCGGCGAGCCCCTGGATGCCGTAACCCCCCGCCTTGCCCCGCCATTCGCCGCTGGCGCGATAGGCGCGGATTTCCACTTGGGCCAGGCGCTTCATCTTGCCGGCCGAGCTCCCTTGGCGCCACCAGAGCCTTTCGCCGCGCCGCACCGCCACGGCCGTGATGACCGTGTGGCGTCGGCCCGACATCAGCCGCAGGAAGGCCGCGGCCTCGGCAGCATCCGCGGGCTTGCCCAGGATGCGGCGGCCCAAGGCCACCGTCGTATCGGCGCAGATCACCAGGTCATCCGCATCGCAGACCACCGCCGCCGCCTTCTCGCGCGCCAGCCGCGCGCAATAGGGCAGAGGAAGCTCCCCTTTGCGCGGCGTCTCGTCGATGTCGGGGGGCAGGATCGCGTCGGGGACAATCCCCAGTTGCGCCAGCAAGTCCTTGCGGCGCGGGCTGGCCGAGCCGAGGATCAGCCGCAATTGCGAAACCTCATGGGCCGAAGCCTCACTTGAAACGATAGTTGATGCGGCCCTTCGACAGGTCGTAGGGGGTCATTTCGACCTGCACCTTGTCGCCCGCCAGAACCCGGATGCGGTTCTTGCGCATCTTGCCTGCCATCACCGCGATCAATTCATGGCCATTGTCGAGTTCGACCTTGAATGTCGCATTGGGCAGGAGTTCCTTCACGACACCGGGGAATTCGAGCAGTTCTTCCTTGGCCATGGTCACTCCGAAAAGAGGATGAACCCGCGTCCGGGATCGGATCGCAGGCATGGCCGGTGCTATGCGCCTGTTTTTCGCGGTTTTCAAGGGAAAAACGGGGTCGCATGGCGGGGTTGCATCTGGCAAAGCTTGACCTGGGCGGTCCGGCTTTGCTAGGCGCGGCCTCCGCACCAAAAGGAATGGGCCATGACCAAGGTGATGAAATTCGCGGCCGGCAGCATCGTGATGGGGCTGATCGTGCTCGGGCTGAAGCTGGTGGCCTGGGCGATGACGGGCTCGATCGCGCTTTTGTCGGATGCGCTGGAAAGCACGGTGAACGTGGCCACCGCGCTCGCGGCCATCATCGCCATCCATTTCGCCGCCCGGCCGGCGGATGCCAACCACCCTTACGGCCACCACAAGGCCGAGCTTTTCGCGGCCATCCTCGAAGGCGTGATGATTATCGTCGCCGCCCTCCTGATCCTGAAGCAAAGCTACGAGGGCCTGATGACGCCCCGCGCGCTGGAGGCGCCGATTGCGGGGCTTCTGGTCAACGCGCTCGCCTCGGGGCTGAACGGCTTCTGGGCCTGGGTGCTGCTGCGCCAGGGGCGCAGGCACCGCTCGCCCGCGCTGGTGGCCGATGGCAAGCATCTCTTGTCGGATGTGATCTCTTCGGTCGTCGTCGTGCTGGGCGTGCTGATCGCGCTGGAGACCGGCTGGGCCTGGGCTGACCCTGCGCTGGCGGGGCTCGTCGCGCTGAACATCCTCTGGTCGGGCTGGAAGGTCATGCAGCAAAGCCTGTCGGGCCTGCTGGACGAAAGCCTGTCGGACGAGGTCTTGAACGATGTCCGCCGGGTGATCGCGACCGAGGCCATCGGCGCGGTCGAGGCGCATGACCTGCGCACCCGTGCCGCAGGCCCCGCCACGTTCATCGAGTTTCACCTGGTCGTGCCCGGTTCGATCACCGTGACCGAGGCGCATGAGATGTGCGACCGCGTCGAGGCCGCGCTGAAGGCCCTGATCGAGGGCTGCGTCATCACCATCCATGTCGAGCCCGAGCACAAGGCCAAACACGCCGGCATCGTGGTCCTGTAACCGCCGCAGGCCAAAAATTTTCGTACGAAAATTTTTGGCGCCCCCACGGTCGCGTCAGAAATCCACCGCCAGCCCCTTGCGCTCCCAATCGCCATAGCGCACCGGCTCCGGCCCCTTCGGCCCGCCCAACTCGGGCGGCAAGGCGGCCTTGGCCTGGCGCCGCCGCTCTTCCGCCTCGGCCAGCGCGCGTTGCGCCGCGGGGGGCAGATCGCTGCCCGTCTTCGCCTCGTCCTGCATCGTCGTCCTCGCCATCCCTGCTTTCCCCGGCTGCGTTTCAGGATATAGGGCGGGGGACAGCAAAGGGAAAGCAGCATGGCAGATCGGGCGCGGGCGGCGGCATTGGGGCTTTTGGCGGGGGTGATCGAGGCGGGGGCGAGCCTGGCCGAACAGGCCGAGAGCCTGGCCTCTCTCTCGGCCCCCGAACGCGCCCGGGCCACGCGGCTGGCCACGGCGGTCCTGCGCCAGGCGGGCCCGCTCGACCGCGCGCTGCAACCCCTGTTGAAAAAGGCCCCGCCGCTGCCGGTCCTGAACATCCTGCGGCTCGCGCTGGTGGAGCTTCTGGCCGGCGAGGCGCCCCATGGCGTGGTCCATGAGGCGGTCGAGGCCGCCCGCCGCGTCAACCCGGCCTTCGCGGGGCTGGTCAACGCGGTCCTGCGCCGGGTCGATCCCAAGGCGGTGCGCGGCGAGCAGCGCCTGCCCGGCTGGCTGCGCGATGCCTTGACCCAGGCCCATGGCCGCCGCGCCGTCGAGGCGATGGAGCGCGTCTTCGCGCGTGTGCCGCCCCTGGACCTGACCCTGCGCGACCCCGCCGACCGCGCGCTTTTCGCGCTGGAGGGCGCCGAGGATACCCGCCCCGCCGCCACCCTTCTGCCGACGGGTTCTCTGCGCCTCGCCCCCGGGGTGCAGCTTTCCGCCCTGCCGGGCTTTGCCGAGGGCCGGTTCTGGGTGCAGGACGCCGCCGCGGCCTTGGCGGTCAGGCTTCTGGGCGAGGTGCGGGGCCTGCGCGTGCTGGACCTGTGCGCCGCACCCGGGGGCAAGACGATGCAGCTGGCCGCGGCAGGGGCCGAGGTCACCGCGCTGGACATCTCGGACGAGCGGCTCGCCCGCCTGCGCGAGAACCTCTCCCGCACCGGCCTGCAGGCCAATGTCGTCACCGCCGATGCGCTGAGCTGGACCCCCGAGGCGCCCTTCGACGCCATCCTGCTGGACGCCCCGTGTTCGGCCACCGGCACGATCCGCCGCCATCCCGATCTGCCCTACTTGCGCCAGGCCCGCGACGTGGCCGAGCTTGCCGCTCTGCAGTCGCGCCTGGCCACCCGCGCGCGGGCTTGGCTGAAGCCCGGCGGGCGGCTGGTCTTCTGCACCTGCTCGCTTCTGCCCGAGGAGGGCGAGCACCAGGCCGCCCATCTGGTGGGCCAGGGGATGCG
>CAMFIX010000244.1 GCA_945952425.1 uncultured Pseudorhodobacter sp.
CGGCCGCCCGGTGCTGAGCCTGCTGGCCGCCTTCGGCCGGGTTGCTTTGTTTGCCGCCGAGACCCTGCGCCACCTGCTGACGCCGCCCTTCTACTTCCGCGAATTCGGCGTGGCGCTGATGCAGATCGGCTGGTTCTCTTTGCCCATGGTGGCGATGACCGCCTTCTTCACCGGCGGGGCCTTGGCCTTGCAGATCTATTCCGGCGGCAGCCGCTTCAACGCCGAGGCCGTGGTGCCCCAGATCGTCGCCATCGGCATGGCGCGCGAGCTTGGGCCGGTGCTTGGGGGCCTGATGGTGGCCGCCCGGGTGGCGTCGTCGATTGCCGCCGAGATCGGCACGATGAAAGTGACCGAGCAGATCGACGCTTTGGTGACGCTTTCGACCAACCCGATGAAATACCTGACCGTGCCCCGCGTGCTGGCCGCCACCCTGGCCGTGCCGGTGCTGGTCGGCGTCGGCGACAGCATCGGCATCGCGGGCGGCTGGGTGGTCGGCATCACGAAACTGGACTTCAACTCGGCCACTTACCTTGCGAACACCCATGACTTCCTGGAGGTCTGGGACGTCGGCTCGGGCCTGGTGAAAGGCGCGGTCTTCGGGTTCATCGTGGCGCTGATGGGCTGCTATTTCGGCATGCGCTCGGGCCGCGGGGCGCAAGGGGTGGGGGCCGCCACCAAGGCGGCGGTCGTCTCGGCCTCGGTCCTGATTCTCGCGGCCAACTACCTGCTCACGGCGGTGTTCTTCACATCATGATCGAACTGCAAGGCGTGCATAAGGCCTTCGGGGCCAACCGGGTGCTGCGGGGGGTGGACCTGAGCCTGCCCAAGGGCCAGTCGATGGTCATCATCGGCGGCTCGGGCACCGGCAAGTCGGTGCTGTTGAAATGCGTGCTGGGGCTGGTGACGCCGGACCAGGGGCGGATCACGGTCGATGGGCAGGACGTGACGAAAGGCGACCGCGATGCCTTTCTCGCCCGCTTCGGGATGCTGTTCCAGGGTGCCGCGCTGTTTGATTCCATGCGCGTCTGGGAGAATGTCGCCTTCCGCCTGCTGCGCGGCCCCGGGCGCCTGCCCAAGGACCAGGCGCGCGAGCTGGCCATCGAAAAGCTCCGCCGCGTCGGCCTGAAGCCCACGGTGGCCGACCTCTTCCCCGCGGAACTCTCCGGCGGCATGCAAAAGCGCGTGGGCCTCGCCCGCGCCATCGCCGCCTCCCCCGAGATCATCTTCTTCGACGAGCCCACCACGGGCCTCGACCCGATCATGTCGGGCGTCATCAACCAGCTGATCCGGGAAATCGTGGTCGAGATGGGGGTGACCGCCATGACGATCACCCATGACATGACCTCGGTCCGCGCGATTGCCGATAGGGTGGCGATGCTGCACGACGGGTTGATCCGCTGGACGGGCCCGGTGGCCGAGATGGACGCGGCACAAGACGCCCATCTGCAGCAGTTCATCCACGGCCGCGCGGACGGCCCCATCGAGTCGGTCCGCTAGGCTATTTCTTGTCGCGCGAAAATTTCCCGTCCTGCTTGGCCTTTTCGAGGCTGACGAGCCCGGTCTTCATCCGATCGGCATAGGCGACCATGTCCTTCTTCGTCTGCTCGATGTCCGGGCCAAAGCGGTGCAGCAGGCCGAACACGCGGGTGGCATCCGCGCTGGCCTTGTCGCGGCGGATCTCGGCCGCCTTGAAGGCCTTCTCGGCCAGCTGCACCTTTTGTTGCAAGGTCTTGTTCGTCTTGTCCTTGGCGAGGGCGTCCTTCGCCTCCTGGATGTTTTCGGCCATTTCGGTCAGGGCCTGCTCGTCCTCGACCCATTTGGCAAGGATGGTTTCCGCGTCGCCCTTGATCTCCTTGGCCTCGCTGACCCAGCCCTTGAGGTCCGAGAGCGTGCCATCCAGATAGAGCTTCGCCTGGGAGATCGACTTGAGCAGATCCGCCGCATCGGCGGACCAGCTGCCGTAGTCCTTCATCGCCTCGGAGACGATCTTGGACAATTCCTTGATATTGGCCTCGGCGTCGGCCATCCCCTTCTTGAACTCCGCCGCCTTCTTGCGCGCTTCCTGAATTCCGTTCGCCATTCCCCACTCCCTGTTGCCCGGACCATCCGGTGGCCGCACCATACCGCGACATTTCCGAACGTGTCGGGGGAAAATCGCGGCGGTCTTTCCCCCTTGATCGTTGCCCATCCGGCGACAGTCGCGGATATCCCCCCAGATTGGACCGCAGCGCCGCCCAACCGGCGAAATTCATTTACTTTTCCGGAAAACCTGCCTTGAAATCGCCACATTGCCCTGGGGTGTGGGCAGGGGGTTTGAATGGCGAAGGACTGGGCCGAGGCCCTTGGGTCAGCGACCCAAGCGGTGCGGGGTTTGATCGGTGCCGCGATTTTCATGGCGGCTATTGCGCTGGCGGGGGCCAGTGTCGCGGCGGGGCTCGGGTTTTTGCCCTGGCCCGAGATCGCGCTGAATTACGGGGGGCCCGTTCCCCAGGCGGGGATGGCGCTGCAGCTGGGGCTGACGGGGCTCTTCCTGGCGCTGTGTCTGTTTCTGCCCACCAATCGGCGCATGGCGCGGCTGGAGCTCAGCCATCGCCGCTTTGCCATGGGGATCGAGGATGTGGCCCAGGCCTATGCCCGCGCCCATGCCGCCGACCGCAAGGGGGCCTTTGCGCTATCGGGCGAGTTCGAACAGGTGAAGTCGCGCTTCGAGCACCTGCGCGCCCATCCCGAACTGGCCGAGCTGGAGCCCGAGCTTCTGGAGCTCGCTGCCAAGATGAGCCATATCAGCCGCGATCTCGCGCGCACCTATTCGGCCGACAAGATCGCCCGCGCCCAGGGCTTCCTGGCGCAGCGGCAGGAAGAAGTGCACATGGTGAGCGAGCGCATCGCGACGGCGCGTCGGGTCTGCGCCGACCTGCGGCGCTGGCTTTCCGACATCGAGGCCGAGGAACGCCAGGCCGAGGCGCAGATCGCGCGGTTGGAGGCCGATCTGCGCGAGGTGCTGCCCGAGATCGGCTATATCCTGGACCACGACGAGCCGCCCCCCGACAATGTCGTCAGCCTGAACAAGCCGAAAGCCCCAGCCTGATCCGCGGTCAAAATCTGGGGGCGCAAGAATTTTCGCCCGAAAATTTTCCCCCTCCGTCCAGCCGCGCTCTTGACCTTGCCCTTGGGGCGACCAAGCTTCAGCCGATGCGCATTTTGCCCTTCGCCCTGCTGATCCTCTACCCCTTCGCCTGGTTTGCCCCCCTGATGCGGGCCGCCGTGCTGCCGATCTTCGGGATGGACGAGATCTCGGTCGTCTCGGGCCTGCAAAGCCTTTGGGGCACCGATCCGGGCCTGGCGCTTCTGGTCACGGCGCTTGCCGTCTTCGTGCCCTATGCCAAGGTCATCGGGATATGCCTGTTGCAGGCGGGGCTTCTGTCGCCCCGGGTCAAGCCCGCGCTGGAGCTTCTGGGGCGGCTTGCCATGGCGGATGTCTTCCTCGTGGCGCTTTACATCGTGCTGGCCAAGGCCACCGGCCTTGCCACGGTCGAGACGGCCTGGGGGCTTTGGCTCTTTACGGCTTGCGTGCTGGCGGGGCTGGTCGCTGGGCGCGGCTTGGGCGATAAGGCGGCATGAGCAAGTCGACCTCCTCCTTCACCTGCACCGCCTGCGGCGCCGCCCATCGCAAGTGGAACGGCCAATGCGAGGCTTGCGGCGCCTGGAACACCATCGTGGAGGAGGCGGCGCTGTCCTCCGGCCCCAAGGGCGCGATGGCCAAGGGGCGCACGATCCCCTTGACCGACCTCGCCACGCAGGGCGCGGCCCCGCCCCGGGCGTCCTCGGGCATCGACGAGCTGGACCGGGTGCTGGGCGGCGGGCTGGTGCCCGCCTCGGCGATCCTGGTGGGCGGCGATCCGGGCATCGGCAAATCGACGCTTCTCTTGCAGGCCGTGGCGGCCTTTGCCCGCAAGGGGTTGAAATGCCTTTATATCTCGGGCGAAGAGGCCTCGGCCCAGGTGCAGATGCGCGCCGAACGCCTTGGCTTGACCCAGGCGCCGGTGGGATTGGGCGCCGAGACCAACCTGCGCGACATCCTGACCACTCTGGAGCGCGAACGCCCCGATCTGGCCGTCATCGATTCGATCCAGACCATGTGGCTGGATACGATCGAGGCGGCGCCGGGCAGCGTCTCCCAGGTCCGCGCCGCGGCGCATGAGCTGGTGACCTTCGCCAAGAAGAAGGGCGTTTCGGTCATCCTCGTCGGCCATGTGACCAAGGAAGGCCAGATCGCCGGGCCGCGCGTCGTCGAGCATATGGTCGATACGGTGCTGTATTTCGAGGGCGAGCGCGGCCACCAGTTCCGCATCCTGCGCGCGGTGAAGAACCGTTTCGGTGCGGCCGACGAGATCGGCGTCTTCGAAATGACCGGCGGCGGGCTGTCGGAGGTCTCCAACCCCTCTGCCCTCTTTCTATCGGACCGCGAAAAGGCCACCCCCGGCTCTGCGGTCTTTGCGGGCATCGAGGGCACAAGGCCGGTCCTGATGGAGATCCAGGCGCTGGTCGCCCCCTCCACCCTCGCCTCCCCCCGCCGCACGGTCGTCGGCATCGACGGCGCCAGGCTCTCCACCATCCTCGCCGTGCTGGAGGCCCGCGTCGGCATCACCTTCGCAGGCCTGGACGTGTTCCTGAACGTCGCGGGCGGCATGCGCGTCGCCGAGCCTGCCGCCGATCTGGCAGTGGCGGGCGCCATCCTTTCCGCCCGCGAGGATGTGGCAATTCCGCCAGACATGGTGCTTTTCGGCGAAATCTCTCTCTCGGGCGCGCTGCGGCCGGTGGGGCAGATGGAAAATCGGTTGAAAGAGGCGGCGAAACTTGGTTTCAACCAAGCCGTTGCGCCGCGCGCCGCCAAGGTTCAGCCACAGACCGGGATCACACTTCGGGAAATGGCCGACCTGACGGGATTCGTCGGCGAGATGTTCGGCGCAGGCTGACGGAGGTAGATTTGGAAAGCTTCACCATCGTGGACGGCGTCGTGGCCGGCGTGATCCTCCTTTCGGCGATCCTCGCCTATTCGCGGGGCCTGGTGCGCGAGGTCATGGCGATTGCGGGCTGGGTCGGCGCCGCGGTGCTGGCCTATGTCTTTGCCGGGGCCGCGCAGCCCCTGGTCAAGGAAATCCCGGTCCTGAACAAGATGATCGGCGAGAATTGCGAGCTGTCGATCATCGCCTCTTTCCTCGCGGTCTTCGCGGTCGGGCTGATCCTGGCGCTGGCGCTGAACCGGGCGATGCCCAAGTTCCTG
>CAMFIX010000245.1 GCA_945952425.1 uncultured Pseudorhodobacter sp.
CTTGACCTTTTGCCCCAGCCAATAGGGTTTGGCACCGCCGGCATCGATGCCGATCAGCAGGCCGGACAGGCGCGACCGGGCGGCGGCGGGGGGCAGGGCGTGCAAGAGCCCCTCGGCACGCAGCCCGAAGAGCCGGGCCGCGATGCGGTCGGGGCGGCTCAGCGCCTCGGACAGGCCTTCGTCGAAGGCGGCCTCGTCCCAGCCCTCGGCCATGCCGTGGCGCAGAACCGATTGGGTCGACAGCAGCGCGAAGAGCTCTCCGGTCATGAAGGTCTGGAAGGAGACGACCTCTCCGGCCGAGACCTGGGCCCATTTCGAATGGGTGCCGGGCAGGCAGAAGACACCGTCAAAGCCGGGATGCAGGGCGAGCGCGCCAGCCAGTTGGGTTTCCTCGCCCCGCATCACGTCGGCGGGCTTGGGCTGCGAAAGGCCCGGGGCGATGCGGACGTCCAGCCTGGGGTCGAGCGTCGCGACCCGCGTCAGGGCCGCGCCATCGGTGGGCGTGCAGGGCGCCGCGCGATAGGCCGCCTCGCGCCAGCCCTGCCGCGCGCCGACCATGCCGCAGGCCAGCACCAGGGTCTTGCCCTCCAGCCAGGGGGCTATGACCTCCAGAAGCGCGGCCTCGAACTCTTCGGGCTTCAGCTTGCCCATGCCCTTCGGGCTTTCGCCGTGGGCGAGCGGCCCTTCGGCCCCCATCTTCCAGGCCCGCAGGTTCGACGTGCCCCAATCGACGGCAATCCAGCTCATCGGCTCCCCCTCTTTGCGCCCGAGTTTTGCCCCGAGCGGGCCGGGAGGGCAATGGCTTTCCCGGGGTGGAGTAAAATTTAGTAAATTACGGCGGGGCGGCGCGTAGGTCGGGGCCTGCCCCGACTCTCACCCCTTCTTCACCAGCCTGGCCGCATGCAGGATCGGTTCGGTATAGCCAGAGGGCTGCGCGCGCCCCTTCAGCACCAGGTCGCGGGCGGCGAGGAAGGCCACGCCGTCGAAGCCCGGCGCCATCGGCAGATACAAGGGATCGCCCGCGTTCTGGCGGTCCACCACCTCGGCCATCTTGCGGAAGGCGGCATCGACCTCTTGCGCCGTCACCACGCCATGATGCAGCCAGTTCGCGATATGCTGGGCCGAGATGCGGCAGGTCGCGCGGTCCTCCATCAGGCCCACATCGTTCAGGTCGGGCACCTTGGAACAGCCCACCCCCTGGTCGATCCAGCGCACGACATAGCCCAGGATGCCTTGCGCATTGTTCTCGACCTCGCGGGCGATCTGGGTCGGTGTCCATTTCTGGTAGGAGGCGAGCGGAATTTCCAGGATCGTCTCGACATGGGCCCGGCGCCCCCCGGCGGCCAGGCGGCGCTGCACGGCGAAGACGTCGATCTTGTGGTAATGCAGGGCATGCAGCGTGGCGGCCGTGGGCGAGGGCACCCAGGCGCAATTCGCCCCCGCCTTGGGATGTTCGATCTTCTGCTCCAGCATGGCGGCCATCATGTCGGGCGCGGCCCACATGCCCTTGCCGATCTGCGCCCGCCCCGACAGGCCGCATTCCAGGCCGATGTCCACGTTCTGGTTCTCGTAAGCCCCGATCCAGGGTTTGCGCTTGATGAAATCCTTGCGCGAGAAGGCCCCGGCCTCCATCGAGGTGTGGATCTCGTTGGCCGCCGGGTCATTAAAACACGTGTTGATGAAGGCGACGCGGTGCTTGGCGGCGCGGATACATTCCTTCAGGTTGACCGAGGTCCGGCGTTCCTCGTCCATGATGCCGAGCTTGACGGTGTTCTCCGGCAGCCCGAGGAAAGCCTCGACCCGCGCCATGGTCTCGACGGCGAAGGCCACCTCGTCCGGCCCGTGCATCTTGGGCTTGACCACATAGACCGAGCCGTGATGGGCGTTGCGCAGCCCCTCGCCGCGGTTCAGGTCGTGCTTGGCGATCAGCACGGTCAAAGCGGCATCCATCAGGCCTTCGGGAATTTCGGAGCCGTCCGCCAGCAGGATCGCCGGGTTGGTCATCAGATGGCCGACATTGCGCACCCAAAGCAGCGCCCGGCCCTTCAAGACCTTGGGGCTGCCGTCGGGGGCGGTGAAGACCCGGTCCTCGTTCAGCCGCCGGGTCAGCGTCTGGCCGCCCTTCTGAAAGGCCGCGACCAGGTTGCCCTGCATCAGGCCGAGCCAGTTCTCATAGGCCGAAACCTTGTCTTCGGCATCGACGCAGGCGACGGAATCCTCGCAATCCATGATCGCCGAGAGCGCGCTTTCCAGGACCACATCGGCCAGAAGCGCCTGGTCGCGGGCGCCGACGGGATGGGCGCGGTCGAAGACGAGTTCCACATGCAGCCCGTTGTTGACCAACAGAACCGACTCCGGCGCTTTGGGATTGCCGCGATAGCCCGCGAATTTGGCGGGCTCCATCAGGGGCAGGTCATCGACCAGCAGCGCCCCGTCCTTGACGTAGTAACGGCGCACATCGGCATGGCTGGCCCCGGCGATCGGAAAGGCCTCGTCCAGGAAGACGCGGGCCCGGGCGACGACGCGGGCGCCGTGGCCGCGGTCATAGCCGCCCTTCGGCGGCTTGCCGATGGCATCGGTGCCGTAAAGCGCATCGTAAAGGCTGCCCCAGCGCGCATTGGCGGCGTTCAGCGCGTATCGCGCATTGGTGATCGGCACGACGAGCTGCGGCCCGGCGACCGCGGCGATCTCGGGGTCGATGCCCGAGGTCTCGATGCGCAGGTCGGGGCCCTCGGGCAGAAGATAGCCGATGTCGCGCAGGAAGGCGGCATAGGCGGCATGGTCATGGGGGCGGTCGCGGTGGGCCACGTGCCATTGGTCGATCTGCAGCTGCAGCGCCTCGCGCCGGGCCAGCAGCGCGCGGTTCTGCGGTGCCAGGTCATGGATCATGGCCGAGAAGCCCGCCCAGAAGGCGTCGGGCGCCACGCCCGAGCCGGGCAGGGCGCGCGTCTCGATGAAATCGGCCAGGGCGGTGTCGACCTGCAGCCCCTCGCGGTGAACCCGTGCCATATGTGCCTCCGTTTTGGCGGAGTGAACCCCAAGGGCGGGGGCCATGCAAGCGCCGGGGCCGCGCATTCCGGCACAGCTCTATCAACCGCAGCCTGAAAATCGCAAGGGCAGGGGCCAAAGCGGTTTGAAGCGCGCGGCCGCGGTGCTATCATGCCGCGAATGGAGGCGGAGATGGAACATCCTGATCAATCCCTGGGCGCGCTTTTCACCGATCTGCACCTGTCCGGCCTCTGGCCCGACCAGAAGGCGATCTCGGATGCGGTGATGCTGGCCGAGCCCGGCACGATCCTCGCGGCCTATCGGGCCGAGCAGCCGACCGACCTGCGCGCCTTCTTCGCCCGCTGGTTCCGCCCGGTGACGGGAGGCGAGGCCGCCTATCGCACCGACCCCGCCCATGGGCCGCTGCAGCATCTGGAGGCGCTTTGGCCGCATCTGACAAGGGTCGCGGACGCGCCCGAACGGTCCAGCCGCATCCCGCTGCCGCATCCTTACGTGGTCGTCGGCGGTCGTTTCCAGGAGGCCTATTACTGGGACAGCTATTTCACCCAGCTTGGTCTTCTGAAGACCGGCCGTCCTGGGCTGGTGCTGGACATGCTGGAAAACTTCGCCTGGGCGATCCGCCAGTTCGGCCATATCCCGAACGGCTTCCGCAGCTATTTCCTGACCCGCAGCCAGCCGCCCTTCTTCCCCTCGATGGTGCGCGACTATGGCCGGGCCACGGGCGACCTTGCCGGGGCCTATGCCCGCTTCGCCCCGGCGATGGAGGCCGAATACCGCTGGTTCATGGCCAACCGCCACACCGGCGGCCTTGCCCGCTATGCCGACGAAGCCCGCGGCCCGCGGGTCGAGATGCTGGGCCATGACCTTGCGGTGCAAGACAAGGTCGGGCCGGACTATTACCTGAACCTGCGCGCGGCCTGCGAGTCGGGCTGGGATTTCTCGGCCCGCTGGCTGACCGATCCGGGCGACCTGGCCACGATCCGCGCGCATGAACTTTGGGCGGTGGACCTGAACAGCATCCTTCTGGTGAACGAGGAAATCCTGGCCGAGGCCACCGGCAATCCCGCCTACCGGACCGCGGCCGACACCCGTCGCCGCGCGCTGGCGACCCGGTTCTTCGACGCGGATTTGGGGTTCTTCTGCGATCTGGAGGTGGCGAGCGGGCAAAGCACGCATTTCGTCTCGGCCGCGGGGCTCTTTCCGCTCTGGGCCGGGGCCGCGACGCCTGCGCAGGCTGCGGCCACGGTCGCCACGATGAAGGCCAGGCTTTGGGCGCCGGGCGGGCTTTTGACCAGCGATGTCGCCTCGGGCCAGCAATGGGATGCGCCAAACGGCTGGGCGCCCTTGCAATGGATCGCCGTGCAGGGTCTGCGGCGCTATGGCTTTGCCGCCGAGGCCGCGGAGCTTGCGCGCAACTGGATCGCCACCTGCGACGCCGTCTTCGCCGCCAGCGGCAAATTTGTCGAGAAATACAACGTGATGGACCCGCTCGCCCAATCCGGCGGCGGCGAATATGCGCTACAGGACGGGTTCGGCTGGTCGAACGGCGTCTATCTCGACCTGATGCCCGGCTAGGACGCGCCCTTTCTCACTGGAATTTTCGTTCCAGCCTGCTAGAATCTGTTCCAAGATCTGAAGGTTGGGGCCCCGGGAAGAGGGCGGAACGGGGACGAGATGACCGAGACCGACGAGGAATTGCGCGCGCCCGCCTCGGTGGAGGAATTCCGCCAGCGCCTGGCCGATGTGCTGGACGACCTGCCGCGCCGCCTGCGGCAATGCGCCGATTTCATCGCCGCCAATACCGAGCGCATCGCCGTCTCGACCGTGGCCGAGCTGGCGGCGGGCGCCGAAGTGCCGCCCTCGGCCCTGATGCGCTTTTGCCAGATCCTGGGCTTTTCCGGCTTTTCCGAGATGCAGAGGCTGTTCCGCGAGGCCTATTCGCCCGGCTTCCCCGATTACTCCACCCGGCTGAAGAACCTGCGCAGCGGCCAGGCGGGCTCGCCCCAGGCCCTGCTGGCCGAATTCGTCGAGGCCGGGCGGCTGAGCCTGGAGGCGCTGGCCAAGACGGCCGACGAGGCGGCCCTGGCGCAGGCGGTCGATATCCTGGGCGCGGCCGGCACGATCCACCTGGTGGGCTTTCGCCGCGCCTTTCCGGTGGCAAGCTACCTGGCCTATGTCTTCGAAAAGATGCAGGTGCCGGCGATGATCCATGACGGGGTGGGCAAGCTGGACCACCGTTTCGCCTTGCGGGCGGGGGATGCGGTCCTGGC
>CAMFIX010000246.1 GCA_945952425.1 uncultured Pseudorhodobacter sp.
CCTAGTCTCGTGGGCTCGGAGATGTGTATAAGAGACAGACCAGCGACCGCCCCGAGCTGACCTCGGCCAAGGTTGTCGTCTCGGGCGGGCGGGGCGTGGGCTCGAAGGAAAGCTTCGAGATCATCGAGAAGCTGGCCGACAAGCTGGGCGCCGCCGTCGGCGCCTCGCGCGCGGCGGTCGATTCGGGCTATGCGCCGAACGACTGGCAGGTGGGGCAGACCGGCAAGGTCGTGGCGCCGAACCTTTATGTCGCCTGCGGCATCTCGGGGGCGATCCAGCACCTTGCGGGGATGAAGGACAGCAAGGTCATCGTCGCGATCAACAAGGACGAAGAGGCGCCGATCTTCCAGGTCGCCGATTATGGCCTGGTCGCGGACCTCTTCACCGCCGTGCCGGAGCTGACCGGCAAGCTGTAATCCCGGGTAAAACCGGACCAAAGGGGCGCCTTCGGGTGCCCCTTTTTGCTGGACAGGCGGGCGCGGCGGACTTATGGGATTTGATCAAATCCCGAGGTTGCCATGACGTCCCCCACTGGTTCCACCCTCTCCGAAGCGCAAGATTTCCTCGCCCGCCATCCGGAGGTCGAGGCGATCGACATCGTCCTGACCGACGCCCATGGCATCGGTCGCGGCAAGATCATCCGGCGGCACGAGCTGGAGAGCCTGTATACGCAAGGCCGGGGCATGCCCGCGAGCCTCTTTGCGCAGGACATCAGCGGCGATGACGTCGAGGGTGCGCTGGCCACGCAGAACGACGGCGGCGGCGACAGCCGGTGCTGGCCCTTGCCGGGCACCCTGGGGCTGATCCCGGCGACGGGGCGCGGGGTGGTGTTGGTCTCGATGTTCGGGGCGGGGCCGCAACCGGCCGAGCCGCGCCAGGTCTTGATGGCCCAGGTCGCGCGGGCCCAAGCCCTGGGGTTCACGCCCATGGGCGCGATGGAGCTGGAGTTCTACCTCGTCGACCGCGAGCGCGATGCGCAAGGCCGCGTCCAGCCCGCCCGTTATCCCCTGACCGGCCGCCAAAGCCATGCCACCAACACGATGTCGGTGGACGAGCTGGACGAGATGGCCCCCTTCTTCGACGCGGTCTATGCCGGTGCCAAAGAGCTTGGCCTGCCGATGGAGAGCCTGATTTCCGAATATGCCGCCGGGCAGTATGAGCTGACGTTGCGGTATCGCGACCTCGCCCGGGCGGCGGATGACATCATCCTGGCCAAAAGGCTGCTCCGCGCGACGGCGCGGCGGTTCGGGATGGAGGCCTGCTTCATGGCCAAGCCCTTCGGCGCGCGTTCCGGCTCGGGGATGCACCTGCACCTGTCGCTGACGCGGGACGGCGTGAACCTGTTTTCCGACGGCCCGCTGATGGGCCAGGCCATCGGCGGCATCCGGGCGCATATGGCGCAGACCATGCTGGTGCTGGCGCCCTTCCTGAACTCGTGGCGGCGCTTTGCCTCGACGGTTTACTCCCCGGCATCGAACACCTGGGGAGAGGAAGACCGCAACGTCGCCCTGCGCATTCCGGCGGGGTCGGCGAAGACCCGGCATTTCGAGCACCGCGTGGCGGGGGTCGATGCCAACCCTTACCTCGTCGCCGCGGTGACGCTCGGCACGGCCCTGGACGGGATCGAACAGGCGATGGAGCCCGGCCCCGCGGGCGCCGCCGACGACCGGCCCCTGCCTGCGAATTGGGCCGAGGCGATCACGCTCTTCGAGACCTCCGACGCGATGCGCCGCATTCTGGGGGCAGAGTTCCACGCCGGGCTCTCCGCGATCAAACGGGCGGAATATCAACGGCTTGCGGTCGAGGTGACCGATGTGGAATGGCAGCTTTACGGCTTTGTCGTCTAGCCCACCATCCGGTCGAGCCATCTTGTCGGCAAAAGCCTGCGGCCGAGGCCCGCGATATGGGTGGGCAGGGTGACGTAATAGCGCGCGCGGGGCCTGCGGGACTCCACCGCATGGATCAGCGCCTTGGTCACGGCAGAGGGCGGCAGTTCGAAACGGTCCGGCCCGGATTTCTCGCCGTAAAGCCGGCCCAGAAGCCGCTGGTAATCGGCGGCGCGGGCGGAGTTCTTCCAGTCGATCCAGCGTTCGAAATGCGGGATGGAATTGGTGCGGATCTTGGTCCCAATCGGTCCTGGCTCGATCAGGATCATCTCGATCCCCGTGCCGCGCATCTCCAGCCGCATGACATCCGTCAGCCCCTCCAGCGCGAATTTGGTCGCCACATAAGCCGCCCGCCATTCCGCGCCCACGATGCCAAGCACCGAGGAACATTGGACAATCCGCCCCGTCCCCTGGGCCCGCATCAGCGGAACCACCCGCCGCGTCAGATCGTGATAGCCAAAGAGATTGACCTCGAAAATCTCGCGCAAGGCGCCCCGCGGCAGGTCTTCCGCCAGCCCCGGACAGGCGAAGGCCCCGTTGTTGAACAGGGCATCCAGCCGGTCCAGCCGCGCCACGGCGGCCTCGATGGAGCCTTCATCCGCGTAATCCAGCCGGAAGCTCTCCAGCCCTTCGCCCCGCAGCCTCTCGCAATCCGCCTCTTGCCGACAGGTCGCCAGCACGCGCCAGCCGCGCCGCGCCAGAGTATGGGCGGCGTCGTAACCGATGCCCGAAGAACAGCCGGTGATGAGGATCGTGCGCATGTGGTCTCCTGTCGCGCCCTCTTACCCTCTGGACCCATGGCCCGCCAGCCTCTAGACACCGATCATGGCTGACGACGATACACCCGAACCCGTTCTGGTCTCTGAATCCCTCGCCCGCGCGATCGGCGAGCGTTACCTGACCTATGCGCTCTCGACGATCATGCACCGCGCGCTGCCCGATGCGCGGGACGGGCTGAAGCCGGTCCATCGCCGTATCCTGTGGGCCATGCGGCGGCTGCGCTTGACGCCGACGGGGGGGTTCCTGAAGTCGGCCAAGATCAGCGGCGACACGATGGGGGACTTTCACCCACATGGCGATGCGGCGATCTATGACGCGATGGCGCGGCTCGCCCAGCCTTTCAACATGCGCTATCCGCTGGTCGACGGGCAGGGCAACTTCGGCAATATCGACGGCGACAACCCCGCCGCCAGCCGTTACACCGAGGCGCGGATCACCGCCTTGACCGAGGCTCTGCTGGAGGGGATCGACGAGACCTCCGTCGATTTCCGCCCCAACTACGACGGCCGCCTGGAAGAGCCCGTGGTCCTGCCCGCCGCCTTCCCGAACCTTCTGGCCAATGGCTCCAGCGGCATTGCCGTCGGCATGGCGACCAATATCCCGCCCCATAACCTGGACGAGCTGATCGCCGGTTGCCAGGCGCTGATTGCCGACCCCGAGCCCTCCGACGATGCTTTGGTCGCCCTCATCCCCGGCCCCGATTTCCCGACCGGCGGGGTGATCGTCGAAGACCCGGCCTCGATCCGCGAGGCCTATCGCACGGGCCGCGGCGCCTTCCGGACGCGGGCCAAGTGGGCAATCGAAGACCTCGGCCGCGGGCAATGGCAGATCGTGGTCACCGAGATCCCCTTCCAGGTGCAGAAATCCAAGCTGATCGAGCGTCTGGCCGAGCTGATCAATCTGAAAAAGGTGCCCTTGCTGGCCGATGTCCGCGACGAATCTGCCGAAGACATCCGCATCGTGCTGGAGCCCCGCTCGCGCACGGTCGAGGCCGACCAGCTGATGGGCGCCCTCTTCCGCAACAGCGAACTGGAAAGCCGCTTCAGCCTCAACATGAACGTGCTGATCGACGGCAAGGTGCCCAAGGTCTGTTCGTTGAAAGAGGTGCTGCAGGCCTTCCTCGATCACCGCCGCGTGGTTCTGCAGCGCCGCAGCCAACACCGGATAGACAAGATCGACGCGCGGTTGGAGATCCTGGAAGGCTTCCTCATCACCTTCCTGAACCTGGATCGCGTCATCGACATCATCCGCTATGACGACGACCCCAAACGCGCCTTGATGGCGGAAAAATGGGGGAAAAAGCACAAGCGTGCGGCGTCGGAGGCCGATTACGTCTCGCCCCCCGACCAGGTGGGCCAGCTGACCGACACCCAGGCCGAGGCGATCCTGAACATGCGGCTCCGCAGTCTGCGCCGCCTGGAAGAGCTGGAGCTTGTGGCCGAACGCGACGCCCTGACCGCCGAGCGCGCGGGGCTGGCCGCGCTCTTGGCTGACCCTGCCGCGCAATGGGCCAGGATCGGGACCGAGCTGGACGAGGTCCGCCGCGCCTATGGCAAGGGCACCGAACTCGGCCGCCGCCGCACCTCTTTCGCCGAGGTGGGCGAGACCATCGAGGTCACGGCCGAAAGCATGATCGAGCGCGAGCCGATCACAGTGATCTGCTCCCAGATGGGTTGGATCAGGGCGATGAAGGGCCATGTGGACCTGAGCGCCGAGCAGAAGTTCAAGGACGGCGACGGCCCGCGCTTTGCCTTCCATGCCGAGACGACCGACAAAATCCTTCTCGTCGCCGCCAATGGCCGGTTCTACACGCTGATGGGGGTGAACCTGCCCGGCGGCCGCGGCATGGGCGAGCCTGTGCGGCTGATGGTCGATCTGCCCAACGACACCGCCATCGTCGATCTGCGCGTCTGGCGGGTGGGGGAGAAGCTGCTGGTCGCCTCGACCGCGGGGGATGGGTTCGTCGTGGCCTCCGAGGAGGTGCTGGCCCAGACCCGCGCCGGCAAGCAGGTGATGACGGTGGGCGAGGGCGTCAAGACCGCGCTCTGCCGCAAGATCAGCGGCGATACGGTGGCCGTGGTGGGCGAGAACCGCAAGGTTCTGGTCTTCCCGCTGGTGCAGGTGCCCGAGATGACCAAGGGCAAGGGCGTCCGGCTGCAGAAATACAAGGACGGCGGGCTGTCGGACGCCACGACCTTTACCAAGGCCGAAGGGCTGTCGTGGAAAGACCCCGCCGGTCGGACGCGGACAGAGACCGACCTGCGGATGTGGGAGGGCAACCGCGCCGCCACCGGCGCCATGGCCCCCCGCGGCTTCCCCCGCGACAACAAGTTCACCTGATCGCAGACATGTGAGGCGGCGGCGCGGAAATTCCCCTTTGCCGCCGCAGGCTTTCCGGCTGATCTGGCGCCATCCGAAACCAGGAGCCGAGAATGGCCAACTTCAGCATCACCGGGGGCACGTTCAGCCTCTCTGCCTTTACCC
>CAMFIX010000247.1 GCA_945952425.1 uncultured Pseudorhodobacter sp.
CAGCCCGACCTTGCGCAGCCAGCCCTCCGCCTCCTTGAAGGCGCGCGGCCAGTTGATGACGCCGTTCTTGGCGACCTCGTGGCCCAGGAACATGTTCTCGGCAATCGAGAGCAAAGGCACCAGGGCCAGCTCCTGGTGGATGATGATGATCCCCTTGGCCTCGCTGTCGCGAATGCCTCCCAGCGCCAGGGGCGCGCCGTCGTACAGGATCTCGCCCTCGTAAGAGCCATGCGGATAGACGCCCGAAAGCACCTTCATCAAGGTGCTTTTCCCCGCGCCGTTTTCCCCGCAGATCGCATGAATTTCGCCGCGCTCGACCGTGAGGTTCACGTTGTCCAGCGCCCGGACGCCGGGGAAGGTTTTCGAAATCCCCCGCATCTCCAGCAATGTCGGCATATGCCCATTCCCCCATCATGGCCTTTGCGGCCCATTGTTACGGCAAGACCGCCGCCGGGAGCAGGGCGGCGGTCGAACTCCGCAGGATCATCCTAGGGCCAATGAAAGCCCCAACCAAGCGGCTTTCATACTTGCCCAAATATCCCGCGGGAGGGTCCGGGAGGGCTGCGCAAGCCCTCCCGGCGGGTCTCACTTCAGCTGGTCTTCGGTGTAATAGCCCGAACCGATCAGCACGTCCTTGTAGTTGGTCGCATCGACCGGAACCGGCTTCAGCAGGTAGGACGGCACGACCTTGACGCCATTGTCATAGGTCTTGGTGTCGTTGACTTCCGGCGTGCCGCCCGACAGGACCGCATCGACCATCTTGACGGTGACCTTGGCCAGTTCGCGGGTGTCCTTGAAGACCGAGGAATACTGCTCGCCCGCGATGATCGACTTGATCGAGGGGATTTCGCAGTCCTGGCCGGTCACGACCGGCATCTTCATGTCGCCCGAGCCATAGCCCACGCCCTTGACCGAGGACAGGATGCCGATCGACAGCCCGTCATAGGGCGACAGCGCGCCGTTCAGCTTCTTGTCGGCATAGTTGGCCGACAGAAGGTTGTCCATGCGGGCCTGGGCGACCGAGCCGTCCCAACGCAGCGTGCCGCAGACCTTCATGTCCATCTGGCCCGAGGGCACGGCGATGTCGCCCGCGTCGATCATCGGCTTCAGCACCGACATGGCGCCGTCGAAGAAGAAGAAGGCGTTGTTGTCGTCCGGCGAGCCGCCGAAGAGTTCCACATTCCACGGCTTCACATCCGGGAAACGCTCTTTCAGGCCCGCGACCAGCGAATTGGCCTGCAGCACGCCGACCTGGAAGTTGTCGAAGGTGGTGTAGTAATCGACGTCCTTGGACTGGCGGATCAGGCGGTCATAGGCGATGACCTTGATGCCCGCGGCGGCGGCATTGGCCAGCGCGTTCGACAGCGTGGTGCCATCGATGGCCGCGATGATCAGGGCCTTCACGCCCGAGGTGATCATGTTCTCGATCTGGCTCAGCTGCGTCGGGATATCATCTTCGGCATATTGCAGGTCGGTGGCATAGCCCGCCGCCTTGAACTGCTCGACCATGCTGTCGCCGTCGTGAATCCAGCGGGTCGAGGACTTGGTGGGCATCGCGATGCCGATGGTGCCCTTGTCGGCAGCCATGGCGCGGAAGCTCATCATCGAGGAAGCGGTCGTGGCACCAGCCAGCGCCAAAAGGGCGCGACGCGAAAGTTGCATGTGTTGTCCTCCCATGCCGCAGGATGCGGCGACAAACAACGGCGCCGATTTTGCCTCTGGCGCCGCGCGGGGCAGGTTGCAGTTTCGCCTCATATCCGTCAAATCATGTTTTGGGATGAAAACATGACGGAATTGACATGATTATGACCGGCCGCCCCGATGCCCTGCTGCGCAAGGGGCTGAAGCTGTCGCATTTGCGGCTTTTGGCGGCGCTGGCGGAAACCGGGCAGCTGACGCAAGCCGCCGGGCTGATCGGCATTTCGCAGCCCGCGGCCTCGCGGCTGGTGGCCGAGATCGAGGCGATCATCGAGGCGCCGGTGCATGAGCGCACCGGCCGGGGTCTGGGTCTGACGGCCGAAGGCCGGGCGCTGGCCGGCCGGGCGCAGCGCATCAGGCTGGAACTCGACGACGCCGCCCGTGACCTGGCCGAGATCGCCATGGGCGGGGTGGGGCAGGTGCGCATCGGCGCGGTGACCGGCCCCGCGATGGACCGCGTTCTGCCCGCCCTGCAGTCCGAAAGGCTGAACCACCCCAATGTCTCGGTCGAAGTCGTCGTCCAGCCCTCCGACCTTTTGTGCGAGCAGCTTCTCGCGGGGCGCCTGGACTTTGCCGTCGGCCGCATCCCCGAGGGGCTGCATGCCGAACCCCTGACCTTCCGCCCCATCGAGGCCGAGCCCATCGCCCTGATCGCCCGCCACGGCCACCCGCTGTTTTCGCGCCCCGGCCTGCGGCCCATCGAGGCCCTGGCCTATGACTGGGTGATGCCCGGCCCCGACAGCCTTTTGACGCGCACCGTGCTGACACGGCTGCAGGCGCTTGGCCTGCCGCGGCCGATGCAGCGGCTTTACACCTCGTCCTTCCTTTTGACCCTTGCCATGATCCAACAATCCGACGCCATCGCCGTGCTGGCCCGGGCCTCAGCCTTGCAGATTTCGAACAATGAGGCGCTGGTGGGCCTTCTGCCGCTGGACCTTGGGATCGAGGTCGAGCCCTTCGGCCTCATCACCCGCGAAAGGGTCTCGCTGACCCCCGCCAGCCAGCGCCTGGCCGACATGATCCTGAAAGGCACCCACTAAACCTTGCGCAAACGGTCCGGCCGCAGCTTGGCGACAAGCGCGGGCTCCAGCGCCGGGGGCCGCCCCAGCGCCAGGTCCGCGACCAGCTGGCTCGCCGCCGGAGAAGTCTGGAACCCATAGCCGCCCTGGCCCGCACTCCAGATGAAATCGCCGTCCAGCGGGTCCGGCCCCAGCACCAGAACGCGGTCCGGCGCAAAGGTCCGCAACCCCGCCCAGGAGGAGATCAGCCGCGTCACCGGCTCGGTCACCATCTCTTCATACCGCGCCAGCCCCTCGGCCAGCACCATGTCATCGGCCCAGGCATCATGCGGGTCCATCGGATGCTCTTCGGCCGGAGAGACGATCAGCGCCCCGGCATCGGGCTTGGCATACCACGATTCCCCGGTGCCGAAGATCATCGGCCAGCGGCTGACATCATGCCCGCCCGGCGCGGGGATGCGCGCCATCGACCGGCGATAGGGCTGGAACCCCAGCTTCGGCAGCCCGGCCATCGCCGCCACCTCATCCACCCAGGCCCCCGCCGCATTGACCAGCCGCCGGGCCGAGATCACCTCGCCCCCCGCTGTCACCTGCCACCCGCCCGAGTCCCGGGCAATCGCCGTCACCCCCGCCTTCAGCCGCACCTCGGCCCCATGGCCGCGTGCGGTCTTCAGGAACCCCTGCAACAAAAGGTCGGTGTCGATGTCCCAGGCATGTTCGGCATGGGCGGCATAGGCGACCGCGGGCCCCAGGATCGGCACGATGGCGCGCGCCGCCTCCACCGTCATCTCGGTCACGCCCAAGGCCGCCGCCTCGGCGCGGAACTCCGCCTCCTGATCGGCCCGCCCCAGAACCAGCAGCCCGCGCGGGCTCAACACCCCCTCCGCCGCCCGGAAATAGGGCTCCGAGGCCAAGGACAGCCCCACCACCGGCGGCAAGCCATAGCGCGGCTCGAAGAGCGCCGCCGACCGCCCCGAGGCGTGATGCGCCAGCGCGCCCTCCGCCTCGACCAGGATCACCCGCCCCGCCCCCGCCAGCCGCGCCGCCGCCGAGATCCCGGCGATCCCGCCGCCGATGATCAGGAAATCCGCATCCATACCCGCCTCCTGCTCTTTCATACTGGCCCAAATACTCCACGGGAGGGTCCGGGAGGGTGTGAAACCCTCCCGGGCTATCCATCCGCACCGGCTCCAGGGCCTGACACCCGGCACCCTGACCAGATTTGATCAAACCTTCAAGCCGTGAAAAAGCCCGGGGGAAAATCCTCCCCCCGGGCCAAGGCAAGCCAGCGAACCGGCTTACGACGCGCTTTCGACGCCTTTCACGAACCAGTCCATCACGGCGAGATCGGCATCCTTGATGACCTCGCCCTCTTTCACCTTCAGATTGCCGTCCTGGTCATAGATCGGCCCGGTGAAGATGTTGAACGAGCCGTCCTTGTAGCCCGCCTGCACCTTGTCGGCCTCGGCCGCCACATCCGCCGGCACGTTCTTGTTGTAGGGAGAGATCACCACCGTGCCCTCCTTGAACCCGTCCCAGGTGTCGGCCGAGGCCCATTTGCCGTCGACCACGGCCTGGGCGCGCTCGATGTAATAGGGGCCCCAGATGTCCTCGATGGCGGTCAGATGGGCATTCGGCGCGAAGGTCGACATGTCCGCGCCCTGGCCGAAGCCGAAGAGGCCCTTCTGCTCCAGGATCTGCAGCGCGGCGGGGCTATCGGTGTGGGTCGTCACGATATCGGCGCCGAGGTTGATGAGCGTCTCGGTCGCGGCGGCTTCCTTGGGCGGGTCGAACCAGCTGTCGATCAGCACCAGCTTGACCTTGGCATCCTTGTTGATCCGCTGCGCCGACAGCGCAAAGCTGTTCACGCCCAGGACCACTTCCGGCACCTTGAACGAGCCGAGATAGCCCAAAGTCCCCGACTTCGACATCTTGCCCGCGATGGTGCCCAGGACGGCGCGGCCCTCGTGGAACTTGGAGTTATAGGTCGCCACATTGTCGGCGCGCTTGAAGCCCGTGCAATGTTCGAACTTCACGTCCGGGAATTCGCCCGCGACCTTGATCGTCTGGTCCATATAGCCGTAGGAGGTCGTGAAGATCAGCTTGCAGCCGGCATTGGCCAGGTCGCGGATCGCGCCCTCGGCCGAGGCATCCTCGGGCACGTTCTCGGTATAGATCGTCTCGACCTTGTCCCCCAGCGCCGCCTCCAGCGCCTCGCGGCCCTTGTTGTGCGCCCAGGTCCAGCCATAGTCGCCGATCGGCCCCAGGAAGATGAAGCCGATCTTGATCTTGTCTTCGGCCAGCGCCGGCACGGCCAGCGTGGCCAAAGGCGCAGCGGCGGCGCCTTTCAGCAGGTTGCGGCGGGAAATCGACATGGCCGCACTCCTTAGGTTGAGGGGGTGAAGGGTTGGCCCAAGGTCTCCGGGGCCTG
>CAMFIX010000248.1 GCA_945952425.1 uncultured Pseudorhodobacter sp.
CTCTTGACCATGAACTGTCCTGCCGCGCTTCAGGGGCGGGCATGGTGGCCTGCGCCGGCATCCCGACGCAAGTGCACCCTGCGTCACCGGCTGCGGACGAAGCCGACGATGTCCTTGACCTCGCGCATGATCGGCGCCGCGATCGCATCGGCACGGGCCGCCCCTTCGCCGAGGATCGCGTCGATATGGCTGGGATCCGCCAGCAGGCGGCGCATCTCGTCGGCAATCGGCGCGAGCTTCTCGACCGCGAGATCGACCAGCGCCGCCTTGAAGCCGGAGAACTGGCCGCCGCCGAACTGCTTGAGCACGGCGTCCTTCGAGGTGCCGGAGAGGCCGGCATAGATGCCGACGAGGTTCTCGGCCTCCGGACGACCTTCCAGGCCCTTCTCCTCGGAGGGCAGCGCCTCCGGATCGGTCTTGGCCTTGCGGATCTTCTGGGCGATGGCGTCGGCATCGTCGGTCAGGTTGATGCGGCTTTGGTCGGAAGGGTCCGACTTCGACATCTTTTTCGTGCCGTCGCGCAAAGACATGACCCGCGTCGCAGCGCCCTCGATCAAGGGCTCGACCACGGGGAAGAAATTCACCCCGTAATCGTTGTTGAACTTGATCGCGATGTCGCGGCACAGCTCCAGGTGCTGCTTTTGATCCTCGCCCACCGGCACCATCGTCGCATGATAGGTCAGGATGTCGGCGGCCATCAACGAGGGATAGGCGAAGAGCCCGAGCGAGACATTCTCACTGTTCTTCCCCGCCTTGTCCTTGAACTGCGTCATCCGGCTCATCCAGCCCATGCGCGCGATGCAGTTGAAAATCCAGCCCAATTCGGCATGGGCGGAAACCTGGCTCTGGTTGAACAGGATCGAGCGCTTGGGGTCGATGCCCGCCGCGATGAAGGCCGCGGCCCCCTCACGGGTCTGCTGGCGCAGCCGCTCGGGCTCTTGCCAGACGGTGATCGCGTGCATGTCGACGAGGCAATAGATCGTCTCGATCCCCTCATCCTGCTTTTCGACGAACCGCTTCAGCGCGCCGAGATAATTCCCAAGGGTCAACCCGCCCGAAGGCTGGATGCCCGAGAAGATCCGGGGTTTGAAGCTGGCTTGAGGCGTTTGGACCGCATCGGCCATGGTGATCTCCATCTGGAAGTTTCAGGTCTTCGGGCTTATCCAAGCGCCCGAACCCCGTCAATTGCCCCAAGGCCGCCCATGTCCGATCCCGATGACCGCCCCGCGCCCCTGAACCCCTTGCCGATGATCGCCTGGGTGCTGGCCCTGCCGATGATCGCGCTGGAGATCGTGCTGTCCCTCGGCGAAAACCAGCTCGCGGGCGGGCCTGCCGCCATCGGCTGGCGGGCCGAGGCGATCCAGTGGCTGGCCTTCGATCCGGAGTATCTGCGCCAGATGCTGGAATATGGGCAGTTCCCGGTCGATGGGCTCTGGCGGCCCTTCACCCATGTCTTCGTGAATGCCGACCTGACGGGCACGCTCTTTTCCGTCGTCATCCTGCTGGCGCTGGCGAAATTCGTGGGCGAGGTGTTCCGCTGGTGGGCGGTGCTGGCGATCTTTGTCGCGGCGGCGGGCTGCGGGGCACTGGTCTATGCGGCGATCCCCTGGACCAAGGCGGCGCTGATCGGGGGATGGCCCGCGAATTACGGGCTGATCGGGGCCTTCACCTGGGTGCAATGGATGCGCCAGCGGATCACCGGCGTCTCGAACAACGCCTTCCGGCTGATCGGCTTTCTGCTCGGCGTGCGCATTGTTTTCGGCGTGGTGGCGCTGGTGGCGGGCGGGGTCAACCAATCGGTCGGCTGGATGTGGGTGTCCGAGGCGATGGGTTTCGCCGTGGGCTTCGGGCTGAGCTACCTCGTCGTGCCGGGCGGCGGACGCGCGATTTTGGAGCGCATCCGCCGGCGCTGATCAGGCCACGTCCAACAGCCCGCGGCCTTTCAGCAAGGGCTCTACCCCCGGCATACGGCCGCGGAAGGCGGTATAGGCCTGGTCGGCCTCTTGCGAACCCCCGGCGGAGAGGATGAACTTCTCCAGCCGCGCCGCGGTGGCGGGGTCGAACGGGCTGCCCGCTTCCTCGAAAGCGGCGAAGGCGTCGGCGTCCATGACCTCGGACCACATATAGCTGTAATAGCCGCTGCTATAACCGTCGCCGCTGAAGACATGGGCGAAATGCGGCGTGGCGTGGCGCATGCGGATGGCATGGGGCAGGCCCATTTCCGCCAGGACTTCCTCCTGCCGGGCCATGGGATCGGCGGGCGCGGGCCCTTCGTGGAAGGCGAGGTCCACCATGGCGGAGGAGACGAATTCCACCGTGGCAAAGCCCTGGTCATAGGTGCCAGCCGCCAGAAGCCGTTTCAGCATATCGGCGGGCATGGCCTCGCCCGTCTTCCAGTGGCGGGCGTATTCTTCAAGGACTTCCGGCACTTCCAGCCAGTGTTCATAGAGCTGCGAGGGCAATTCCACGAAATCCCGCGCCACATTGGTGCCCGAGATAAACCCATAGGTCACATCGCTCAGCATCTGGTGCAAAGCATGGCCGAACTCGTGGAACAAGGTCCGCGCGTCGTCATAGGACAGAAGGCACGGCTCCCCCTTGGCGAAGTTGCAGACATTCACCACGATGGGCCGCTGCGCCCCCCCAAGCTTGCGCTGGCCGCGGATGTCCGAACACCAGGCGCCCGAGCGTTTGGAGGCCCTGGCGAAGTAATCCCCGATGAAGACCGCGATGTGCTGGCCCTTGCGCGTCACCTCCCAGGCCCGGCAATCCGGGTGGTAAAGCGGCACCGACAACTCCTGGAACTCCAGCCCGAAGAGCCTTGTGGCGCAGCCGAACATCGCCGCCAGCATCGCCTCCAGCCCCAGGTAGGGCTTCAGCACGGCCTCATCCAGGTCATGCTCGGCCTTGCGCCGCTTTTCCGAATAGTACCGCCAATCCCAGGGCTCCAAGGGCCCGGCGATCCCATCGGCATGGAGCATCCCCTCCAGCACCGCCGCGTCGGCCTCGGCCTTCGTCTTGGCCGGCGCCCAGACCCGCAGCAGCAGGTCGCGCACGGCGGCAGGGGTCTTGGCCATCTCGGGTTCCAGCTTGAAATCGGCAAAGCTGTTGTATCCCAGCAGCTTGGCGCGTTCCTCCCGCAGGGCCAAAGTCTCGGCGGCGATCCCTCGGTTGTCGGTCTCGCCCCCATTGGCGCCACGCGCCACCCAGGCCGCATAAGCCCGCGCCCGCAGGTCGCGCCGCGGTGAAAACTGCAGGAAAGGCACGATCAGCGACCGGCTGAGCGTCACGCAAGGCGCCCCATTGCCCCCCGCCGCCCGCGCCGCCTGCACGACGAAATCCGGCAGGCCTTCCAGATCGCCCTCCGCCAGCTCCATCTTCCAGGCTCGCTCGTCCGCCAACACGTTCTGGCTGAACTTGGTCCCCAGAACCGCCAGCCGCGCCTTCACCTCGGTCAGCCGCGCCGCCGCCTCGCCCTCCAACAACGCGCCCGAGCGCACGAACATCCGCCGATACAGCTCCAAGACCCGCAAGCGTTCGCCCGAGAGCGCCCCGCGCCCCTGCCAGACCGCCTCGATCCGCGCGAACAAGGCCTTGTTGTTCGAAACCCATGAGGCATAGTCCGAAAGCTTCGGCGCCATCTCGGACTGCAACGCCTCGCGCGCCTCATTCGAATCCGCGCCCACGAGGTTATAGAACACCCCGCAAACCCGGCTAAGGCTTTCCTCGCTCAACTCCAAGGCCTCGATGACATTCTCGAAAGTCGGCGCCGCCTTGTCCGCCGCAATCGCCGTCACCCGCGCCCGCGCCTCTTCCAGCGCCGCCGCAAAGGCCGGCGCGAAATCCTCGTCCGCAAAGGCGCCATAAGGAGGCAGGCCAAACTCGCCGGTCCACTCGGTCAAAAGCGCATTCATCTTCGCCTCTTTCATACTTGCCCAAATATCTCCGGGGTCTGGGGCAGCGCCCCAGGCGACCTCAGCCGCCCTGCCCCACCACTTTCATACCGCGCTCGAACCGCCGCAAGGCCAGGCTCAGCGAGATGGTCATCACGAGGTAAAGCAGCGCCACCATGTTGTAGGTCTCGAAATAGCGGAAGTTGCCCGCCGCCGCGACCTTGCCGATCTGGGTGATGTCGGCCACCCCCAGGATGGAAACCAGCGAGCTGTCCTTCACCATCGCCACGAAATCATTGCCCAGGGGAGGCAGGATCACCCGGAAGGCCTGCGGAAAGACCACCAGCCGGAACCTTTGCCAGCCGGAGAGGCCCAGCGACATCGCGGCCTCGACCTGGCCCTTGTCGACCGATTGCAAACCGGCCCGGAAGATCTCGGCCAGGAAGGCGGAATAGGCCAAGGTCAGCGCCATGACGGCACGCGCCAGCAAAGGAAAGTCGCGCGAGCTGATGGGCGTCATCCCCAGCAACCCGGTGACCCCGTTCCACGCCCAGACCAGCCCCGGCGCGAGCACGAAGGCCACATACAGCAGCAAAACCATGATCGGCACGCCGCGGATCACCTCGATCCACAGCCGCGCGCCCTGCCGCAGCAGGCGATAGCGCGACAGGCCCGCCACCGCGAGCCCCAGGCCCAGGGCGCAGGCCATCGCATAGGCCACCACGGTGACGCCCACCGTCACCCAGATGCCCTTGGCGAGCCCCGCCATCACATCGGAATAGACCGGATCGGCCCAGACCTCATAGCCCGCCCAAAGGCCGGTGGCGCCCAGCACCACCAGCCACCAGGGAAACTCCGGCCCTTTCACTCAGTTCATCTTGTAGTCGAGGAACCACTTCTTGTTCAGCGCATCGAAAGTGCCATCGGCCTTGAGCGCCGCGATCGCCGCATTCATCGGCGCCACCAGCTCCGATCCCTTCGGGAAGATGAAGCCGAAATCCTCGGCGCCAAGGGGTTCGCCCACCAGCTTCAGCTTGCCGCCCGAGGCCTCGACATAGCCCTTGCCCGCCGTCATGTCGGTCAGCACCGTATCGACGTCGCCCGCCTTCAAGGCCTCGACCGTCGCCCCGAAGGTCTCCATAAGCTTGATGCGCGGGTTCTGCTCGTTGCCGTCCAGGACCGAGTAGACGGCGGTGTATGTCTCTTATACACATCTCCGAGCCCACGAGACTAGGCATGATCTCGTATGCC
>CAMFIX010000249.1 GCA_945952425.1 uncultured Pseudorhodobacter sp.
CCGTCAGCGTCATCATGCGCGCGCTGGAGCAGGACGGGCTTCTGCAGCGGGGAGAGCCGGTACGGGGTCGCATCGGCCAGCCCTCGGTGCCGATGTCGCTGGCGGCGGACGGGGCCTTCTTCCTGGGGCTGAAGATCGGGCGGCGCTCGGCCGATCTGGTGCTGGTCGATTTCCTGGGCCAGGTGCGCGGCACGCATCGGCGCATCTATCGCTATCCGACACCGCAGGCGGTGGTGGGCTTCGTCGCGGGGGCGCTGCCGGGGCTCTTGTCGCTTCTGCCGGTTGAGCTGCGGGGGCGGGTCGCGGGGCTTGGCGTCGCGATGCCCTTCCAGCTGTGGAGCTGGGTCGAGGCGCTCGGCGCGCCGCAATCCGAGATGGACGCCTGGCGCGACGTCGATATGCGCGCCGCGCTGGCCGAGGTCACCGGCATGGCGGTCTATGTGCAGAACGACGCGACCTCGGCCTGCGGGGCCGAACTGGTCTTCGGCGCCGGGGATCGGCCGCGCGACTTCCTTTACCTGTATTTCGGCACATTCATCGGCGGCGGGCTGGTGCTGAACGGGCAACTGCGGCTGGGCCCCACCGGCAATGCGGCGGGGGTGGGGCCGATGCCCGTCCCGGGACCGGATGGCCAGATGCGGCGGCTCTTCGACTGCGCCTCGCTGTCGGTTCTGGCCGGGATGATGGAGGCCGATGGCCAGCCTAGCGACCATATCTGGGAGCAGACCGAGGCCTGGCATGTCTCGGACGCGGTCTTCGAGGCCTGGGTCGCGATGGCGGCCGAGGGGCTGGCCTGCGTGATCCTGTCGGCCACCACGCTCCTGGAGCTCGACACGGTGATGATCGACGGCTGGATGCCGGACTGGGTGCGCCAAAGGGTGGTGGCGGCCACGCGCGAGGCTTTCCTGCGGCTGGACCTTTCGGGCATCCTGCCGCCGAGCCTGCGGGAAGGCAGCCTCGGCCCCACCGCCCGCGCCCTCGGCGCCGCCGCAATCCCGCTGTCGCAACGCTATATGATCGACCACAACGTCGCAGCGCGCGAGGCCTGAGGCCTCAAGTCAGGAAGGGAGCCCCGGTCATCGTCGCAGGCACCGGCACCCCCAGCCGCCCCAGGATCGTCGGCGCCAACTGCAGCTGGTCCAGCAGCACATCCCTGCCGGGCCCCGTCCCCGCCCCGAAATAGTAGAGCGCGAAATCACGCTGGTCCTCGGTCGTCCCGCCATGATGGCCGCGCGCATCTTGGCCATGGTCGGCGGTCACGATCACCTCGTACCCCGCCGCCCGCCAGCGCGGGATGAAGCCCGCCAGCTGCTCGTCGATCCGGTAACAGGCGTCGTCCATCTCGGCGCAGTCGTGATAGAACCGATGCCCCAGGCTGTCGAGCGTGCAAGAGTGCAGGATGCCGTAGTCGATCCCCTTGCGCTCGGCCAGCAGGGTCAGCGTGGCAAACAGGTCCGGATCGGCGGGCGTCGCCTGGTTATAGCCGCTGTCGCCCGTCATCGTATGGAACCGCCCATGGGTGATCGGCCCACCCGGCTCGTCATATTCCAGGTCGGCGACCGGATCGAAAGGATAGCGGTTGAAGAACTCGCTCCAGAAGGAATGCGTCACCGCCCCGGTCTTCAGCCCGGCCCCAGAGGCCGCCGAAAACACATCCGGAAACTCCAGCCGCCGCCGCGTCGCATTGCCCCAGATGCCATGCACCGGCGGCGAAAGCCCCGTGTGGATCGAGGCATAACAAGTCCCCGAGGTCGAAGGCAAAACCGCCCGCATCCGCCAGACCCGCGCCTCCCCGCTCGCCACCCAGCCCTCCAGGTTGCCGAACAGCCGCCGCCAGTTCCGCCAGGGCACCCCATCCAGAATGATCAGCAACAGCTTCGGCATCAGACCCTCCCCCATTTCATTGGTCCATAAATATCCCACGGAGGGGTCCGGGGAGGTGTGAAACCTCCCCGGCGCGCGTCAGTTGCCCGCGCTTTCCATCCTGCGCCGCCCCAGCACTTCCTCCAGCCAGCCCAGCCGCATCTCGGGCACGGAACTCAGCAAAAGGTCGGTGTAGTCGTCAAACGGCGGAGCCAGCACGTCGGATTTCTGGCCATAGCGCACCACCTCGCCGCGATACATCACTGCGATCTTGTCGGCGATGGCGCGCACCGTCGCCAGATCGTGGGTGATGAAGAGATAGGCCACCCCCTCCTGCGCTTGCAGGGACAAAAGCAGCTTCAGGATGCCGTCGGCCACCAGCGGGTCCAAGGCCGAGGTCACCTCGTCGCAGATAATCAGCTTGGGTTTCGCCGCCAGCGCCCGCGCGATGCAGACGCGCTGCTTTTGGCCGCCTGAAAGCTCGGCCGGATAGCGCTCGGCAAAGCCCTTGCCCATCTCGATCTGGTCGAGCAGCTCGGCCACTTTCCGCGCCTTCTCCGCCCCTTTCAGGCCGAAATAGAACTCCAGGGGCCGACCGATGATCGTGCCGACCGTCTGGCGCGGGTTCATCGCGGTATCGGCCATCTGGTAGATCATCTGCAGCTCGCGCAGGTCGTCGCGCGTCCGCCCCGCGAGGTCGGCCGACAGCTTCCGCCCCGCGAAGGTGATCCCCCCCGACCCCGGCGGCAAAAGCCCGGTGATCGCGCGCGCCAGGGTCGACTTGCCCGAGCCCGATTCCCCCACGATGGCCAGGGTCTGCCCCGGCGCCACATCGACCGTCACCTTCTTCAGCACGTCGAAATTGGTGCCCCGATAGCGCGCCGTCACCGCATCGACCTTCAGGATCGGCGCGGCGGGAGGCTTCTCCTCATGGGCGATCTCGCGCACCGAGACCAGGGCCTGGGTATAGGCCTGCCCCGGGCGGTTGATGATCTGGTCGGTCGGCCCGTATTCGACCGTCTTGCCATGGCGCAGCACCATGATGTCATCGGCCACCTGCGCCACCACCGCAAGGTCATGGGTGATGTAGATCGCAGCGACGCCTTGATCGTGGATCGCCTCCTTGATCGCGGCCAGCACGTCTATCTGGGTGGTGACGTCCAGCGCCGTCGTCGGCTCGTCGAAGATCACCAGATCGGGCTTGGGGCAGAGCGCCATCGCCGTCATCGCCCGCTGCAGCTGCCCGCCCGAGACTTGGTGGGGGTAGCGCCCCCCGAAGGTCTCGGGCTTGGGCAGGCCGAGCTTGCGGAACAGCTCCACCGCCCGGGCCTCGGCCTCGGGCCGGGTCATGACCTTGTGCAGAAGCGAGGTTTCGATCACCTGCTCCATCAGCTTTTTCGCCGGGTTGAAGGCGGCAGCGGCGGATTGGGCGACGTAAGTCACCTCTTTGCCGCGCAGGGCGCGCAGGTCTGACGGCCCCGCCCCGCGGATGTTGCGCCCGTTCAGCAGCACCTCGCCCCCGGTCAGCCGCACCCCGCCGCGACCGAAGGCCATGGCGGCCAGCCCGATGGTCGATTTCCCTGCGCCGCTCTCGCCGATCAGCCCCAGCACGCGGCCCTTCTGCAGGCTGACCGAGACGTCATCGACCAGGATCACCCTCCGCGGCTTTTCGCCCGGCGGGTAAGAGGTCGCCTCGATCTTCAGGTTGCGGATGTCCAGAAGGTCAGCCATTGCGGCCTCCTTTGAGTGAGGTCGTGCGGGACAGCACCCAATCCGCCACCAGGTTCACCGCAATCGCCAGGACCGCAATGGCCAGCGCCGGCACAAGGGCGGCGGATTTGCCATAGACCAGCCCGTCCTTGTTCTCGCGCACCATACCGCCCCAATCCGCCAGAGGCGGCTGGATGCCGAGGCCGAGGAACGAAAGCGTCGAGATGAACAGCACCGCAAAGATGAAGCGCATGCCGAATTCGGCGACCAGGGGCGACATGGCATTGGGCAGGATCTCGCGGAAGATGATCCAGATCTGACCCTCGCCGCGCAGCCTTGCGGCCTCGACGTAATCCATCACGGCGATATCGGCGGCGACCGCGCGCGACAGGCGGAAGACGCGGGTGGAATCCAGGATGCCCATCACCAGGATCAGGGTCGACAGGGTCAAGGGCAGCACCGACAGCACGACCAAAGCCACGATCAGCGAGGGGACCGCCATCATGATATCGACGATGCGCGACAGCAAAGTGTCGACCCAGCCGCCCCGCACCACCGCCAGGAACCCGAAGAACGCCCCCATCGAAAAGGCCAGCGCCGAGGAGGCCAAAGCCACGAAGATCGTGACCTGCCCGCCGTAAAGCAGTCGCGACAGGATGTCCCGGCCGATCGTGTCGGTGCCGAACCAGAAGGCGGCAGAGGGGCTCTCCCACACTTTGCCGACCGTATCGTTCAGCCCGCAAGGCGCGATCAGCGGAGCGAAGACGGCAGAGAGGACCATCAAAGTCAGGACGGTCAGGCCCAGGAGCGCCGAAAAGGGTATTCTCATTTCGGATGCCTCAGCCTTGGGTTCGCGACGATGCCCACGACATCGGCCAGGATGTTCAGCCCGATATAGACCGCGGCAAAGACGATGCCGACGGCCTGCACCACGGGCAGATCGCGCTTGGTCACATGGTCCACCAGGTATTGCCCCAGCGCGTTATAGGAAAACACCACCTCGACCACGACGACGCCGACCACCAGGTAAGCCAGATTGATCACCACGACCGAGACGATGGGCGCGATGGCATTCGGCAGCGCATGGCGCCAGATGACCTGCATCGGGGAAAGACCCTTCAGCTCGGCGGTCTCGATGTAAGGAGACTGCATGACGTTCAGGATCGCCGCGCGGGTCATCCGCATCATATGGGCCAGCACCACCATGACCAGCACGATGACCGGCAGGGCCACGGCATGAAGGCGGTCCAGGAAGCTCATGCCGGGGAAGACCATCGAGACCGGCTGCAGGATCGGGATCACCTGGGTCAGAAGGAAAATCACGAAATAGGCCGCGACGAATTCCGGCAGCGAGATCGTCGCCAGCGTCACGCCCGAGATCAGCTTGTCCGGCCAGCGCCCGTTATAACGCGCGGCCAAAAGCCCCAGCCCGATGGCAAAGGGGACTGATGTCGCCCCGGCGCAGGCCGCCAGGAACAGGGTCTTGCCGAGCCTCTGCGCGATGGCCGGGACGGTATCTACCGTGTT
>CAMFIX010000250.1 GCA_945952425.1 uncultured Pseudorhodobacter sp.
GGGCTGCGGACAGGGTCGGATCAGGCATTGCGCACCTCCATCTGGCCCTTCACGGTCCAGATCAGACCGGGACCGGCATTGGCCTGGTACGGGCCGTTGAACCGGGCCTCGGCGCGGATCAGGCCTCCGCCGGTGGCAACCGGCATCACGGTCCAGGCGCCGCCACCGGCCGCGCCAAGCGCCTTGCCGTCCGCATCCGAAGGCACGAAGAGATCGAAGCCCGTGGCGATCCGGGCCTGCACTTCGGCGACGTCGAGCCCCTTGGCCGGATCGCCGGTATAGGTGCCCGCGCCGGTGTCATCGCGCACCGCGATGTGCAGGATCGGCGTGAAGCTCCCGACGCCGACGTTTGCGATGATGGTGACGCGGTACCAGCCGTTGCCGCGGTCCTCGATCGTGCTGGCGATCAGGCCGGAGGTGTTTTCCATGGCGCCGGTCGCCAGGTTGAACTCGGCATAGATGTTGGTGCCGGTGCGATCGTCAATCGAGAGCCGCCCGCGCGACCGACTGTAGCCGCGCAAGGTCGCGCGGAAGAGGACCACGGCCGAGTCGATCGCGAGGCTGGCCCGCGCCAGGTTGAACCGATGGATGCCAGTGGCCGAGGTCTCCAGGATGCGATCGACGATCAGCCCTTCCGGCGAAATCGCAGCCCCGACCGCGCGGCTGGCATTGGTAGGTCCGGTCCAGATGGACAGATCATCGCTCGCGCCAGCCAGGCTGACGGCTTTGTCCGAGTGCCACAGGCGGAACGCCTTGAACTCGGGATCTGTCATCCGCCATTCGAAATCGACCAGGTCGAGGTCGGCATTGCTGATCCGGCGGTTGCGCTTCGCACCGGCGGACATCGCCGTCCGCATGACCTGATCGACCGGCGTCAGGCCATAGCCGGGGGCGGATGCGACAGGCAGAGTGTCGGGCCAGCGGCGGGTGCTCATCGCGTGGCCCTCGGCAGACCGTAACTGGCCGTAACGGCCGTGTTCAGCGGGCCTCTGCCGCTGCGGATATTGCCCGCGAGGCGGCTTTCGATCGCCTCGAACATGACGTCGAGGTTGAACCCGGTGTGATCGACCCGCTCTTTCACCGTGCCGGTATGGCCTGCGGGCGGCGTGATGTTGACCGCGATCTTGGGCATTGCGGCCGCAGTCCCGCCCCCGCTGCCCCCGTCGTAGACCGGATCGCTGACCCGGCTTTTACCGAAGACATTGCCCTTGGCGAAGGCAATCGGGGCGAGGTCCATCCCGTTCGGCCCGAGGTCGGGCACCTGGACGCCAAGGCGCCCATCGCGGCCCCGGATCAGGGGCAGCCGGGTCTCGCGGCCTGCCATCATCGCCAGCACGCCCCCGTCGCCCACCGGCATGATGGCTTCGTCGCCTGCCTCGGCCATCAGACCGATCCCATCGCGCATCGGGAAGAGCGTGGGCTTGGACAGCACCTGGTTGCGATGAGCCGACAGCGGCGCGGCATCGGGCACACCGCCCTTGGCATGCGCGGTGACGGTCGGAACGGCGGCAACCGCGAACCCCGGAATGCCGATGGCGCTGAAGATGGAGTTCATCAGGGGCTCGAAGAAGCCCGTTACGGCCTTGTCGGCAGCCATCTTCGCCAGGGTGGCAACGACGAAATCCCCGAAGGAGGCGATGGCCTCCTTGCCGGATTCGGTCCCCTTGATGAACTCCTCGATCGGCGAGCGCAGCCCGTCTGCCATGGTCTTGCTGAAATCCTTGACCGACTGGCCCATGATGTCGACGGCGCTCAGCAGATGCGTCTTCAGCTCGGCCGCGGCCTTCTGACCAGCTGGGCCCAGCTGCTCGAGCTTGGCGATGATCAGCCCCAGATCGTCGTTGGCCTTCAGCCGCGCATCGTCGATGGCCTTGGAGCCCTCGGCCGTGCTCATCAGCCCCGCCTTGACCTTCTCCTGGATCGCCGAGACCTGGGCGTCCAGCTCGGCCAGGGTCTTTTTCGCATCCGCCGACAGATCCGCAGGCGTGCCCTGTTTCGGCTTGCCGCCAGCCCCGCCCGACCCCGGCAAGGGGTGATCCTTGCGCCACTGGGCCTCGCGCGCTGCGATGCTCGCCGAGGTGTCCGCCTCAACCTGACCCGCCGCCGCATACCGCCGCAGGTCGCCGGCAGCCTGTTCGCGCACGTCGTTTTCGCGGGAGGTGAGCGCCGGTGCCAACTGCGCCCGCTTTTCAGCGATCTGACCATCCAGCCGGGCCATATCGGGTGTCTTGCCGGCTTCCAGCGCCGCGAGCTGTACCTGCTTGCCGATATTGCTGAAGTTCATATTCGCAATCGTGGCTTCGAGGCTTTGTGCGACCCCAAGCGCCCGATCGAGGGCAGTCTCAAGGCCACCGGCGGAGGCTGCCGCGCCGTCGAGGCCCGAGATGATCGGAAGGGTGCCGTCGGCGATCTCGCGCATGATGTCGGCGTTGGCCTGCTGCTTGGCATGAAGCACATCCAGCTTCGCCTGGATCACATCGTACTCGGCCGAGTTCCTCTGAAGCGCGCGCTGCTGCTCCTCCAGCTGCTTGGTTTCATCCCTCAGGGCGCCCTGCACAGTTTCGATCATCGAGAGATAGTCTGTCGGATCGACATCCAAGCTATGCGAGGCGAGCTGCGCCTGCTGCCGCGCCTGGGCATCACGCAGGGCAGTCAATTGAGCCAGGCGCGCCTGGACTGCTGCGAAGGCCCGGTCGGCCTCGGCCTGCATCTCGTCGTTTGCGGCCTTGGCTGCCTTCTGCTTCTCCAGAGCGTCGATCTCGTCCAAACGCATCAGGGCGGCGCGGGCACGAGCCTCTGATTGGATGCCCGCGATGACCGCGGCATTTCCGGATTGCACTGCGGCGACATAAGCCGCGTGCAGCGAGGTCACCTCGGACAGATCCTTTTCCAAGGCCGAGAAGCTCTCGGCATAGGCCTTGTTGGCATCGGCGGCGGTTTCGGCAGCGGTTTTTCCGGCGCCAAAGGCCTGGACGATCATCGGCAGGGCGACGGTCGCGACGATCGAGGCGACGATGGCGATGTTGCCGAACCCCAGGGCAATGTCGGGCAGCTGGATGGCGAGGGCCTGCAGCCAGTTGCCGGTGGCGGCGCCTTGCTGCACGACCTGGCTCAGCTGCTGGCCCAACATGCGCGTGCCACCGGCGGCGGCGAAGGCACTCTTGGCCACCTTTTCCTGCTCGGCGATCATGGGCGTGAGCTTGGCGCGCGCCTGGTCGGCGATCAGGTTCGCTTCTTGCTGGGTCAGGATGCCAGCCTTCACCGCATCGGCCACCTGCTTCTGGGCGGTGGCCAGCATCTCCTGGGCGGTGATCGCGGGGGCGACGCGCTGGCGCAGCTGCTCGATCTCGGCCGCCAGCGCCGCGGCCGCGGCGATCTCGTCCCGGGTCGCTTCGGTCACCGTGGTCTGGATGCCAGCGAGGCGCGTCATATCGACGCCAACGGCACCGACCGCGCCCCCCAGATGGGTCTGGGCTGCGGCCAGCGCCGTCGCGCTGCGCGATTGCGCATCCAGCCCCGCCCGGATCGTGTCGAGGGTCGGTGCGATCGTGGCCAGGGCGACCGGCGTCGGGATCATCAAGGCGGAGCCCAAGCCCTTGCCCGCCGTGCTGGCCGCACCGGCCGCCGTGGTCAGCTTGCCGATTTCCGCCTCAAGGGACTGGATACCCGCCTTGGCAGCGGCCACCTCCGCCTCGACGCGCGCCCGCAGGACAACTTCCGTCATTCTTCCACCCTGATTCCCAGGGCCTCCAGCGAGGCCCGCCAGCTGTCGCGCATGTCGCGGCGCTCAGCCTTTTCATCCCGGCCTGCGCCGCGCTCCTCGATCCATCTCTCGGCTTCGGGCCCGGATGCGTGAAACGCGACCCGCGCCGCGTTCATGGCCCTGATCTCGCGGGCGGCATCGACCTCCCGAAACCCGGCCGCGAGCGCCAGCAGCTGCGCGAGCGTCAGCTCGAGGCAGGCGCGGAGGTCGTATCCGTGGCTTGCGAAGAAGGCGAAGATGGTGCCGTAACGGCCTCCTGCATCGCCGTCATCATCCCCTTCGCGCCCGCCGCCGCCTTCGTCATCGCCGGCCGCAGGCGTCGGATGAAAAAATCCCCGTTCACCTCATAGATCGCCGCCAGCAGCGCGACGGTTTCGTCCTGGTAGAGGCGGCCCACCAGGTCGCGCTTGAAGCCCGCGGCGCAAAGCGTCTCGATGGCGGCCTCGGGCTGCTGCTCGAGGATCGAGAAGTAATCGGCGACATAGAGGCTGCCAGTGATCGGCCCGCAGGCCTTGGTGAAGGCCGGCAACTGGCCGAGGCGCAGCGGCAGCACTTCCAGGCGCGTGCCGTCGGCCAGCTCCACGACGCGCGCGATCGGGGCGAAGGTTTCCAGGTCGCTCATTTGAAGACCAGGGTCAGCTCGTTGTCGGCGCCCTGGGGCACATAGCCGAGGTCCACGTCGAACATGAGGCGCGACTTCTCGGGGGCGCGCTTCATGCCGTACCGCTGGACACGCCCGCCATGGACGATGATCCGCTTGCCGGCCGTGCTGCCATGGACGAACGACATTGTCGTGGTGGCGACGGCGCGGATGTCGGACAGCCACTGCACCTCGTCCGTTTCGGAGAGCGCGACGCGCATCTTGCCGGTGACCTTGCGATGGCCGATACCGATGTCCTCGCCGCCAAGCATCGGGAAGTGCTCGATCTCGTTGGCATAGTCGATGGTGAGGCCCTTGGACTTGTAGGCAGTCCCGCCCGTGACGTTGCCGGCGGTGAGCGTCGAGCCAAATCGGATGTCGCCCGAGGCGGCATCGGTCACGACCTCGGGCAGCTTGAAGGCCGAGAAATCGACCGCGGGCATGGCCATGGCGCTTTCGGTGCGTGCGAGCGACCAGATCTCGAATTCGGCCGTCGGCCGACCCATGGCGGATAGGTCCAGCTTGAACTTGCCGCGGCCGCCGCGCGAGACATACCTCACGCCATCGTTGTGGAACCGTTGGGTGACGCTGCCGGTATTCTGCGACATCGGCGTGTATTCCACGCGGCTGCCGGCATAGATCGTCTCCTGCATCCCGCAAGCGATCAGCAAGGGGCCGATGGCCGGGGGCACGCCA
>CAMFIX010000251.1 GCA_945952425.1 uncultured Pseudorhodobacter sp.
GGCGAGCTATGGGCTCTTGCAGGCGGGCGGGCGGTATCTGTGCTGGCGGGTCTTCTTTCGCATCACCGGGACGATGCTTTTGCTTTTGGGCTGTGCGCTCTTCGTCAATGGCACGGGCTACCTGGTGTCGCTGGGCCTGCTGCCCTATGGCGCGCCGCTGTGGGATCTGTCCGGCGTGCTGGACGATGCCCGGCCGCTCGGCGGCGTCATCGCCGCGTTGACCGGCTATCGCGCGGCGCCCGACCTGGTGACGCTGGCGAGCTGGGCGGTCTATTGGGGCGGGATCGCCTTGGCCTTCCGCGCCCAGCTGCGCCCGGCGGTCGCCTGAGATGGCGGCCGTGGCGCTCCCCCGGCTGGCGAGGGTCGGCGAGTGGCTGCGGCTGCACCAGCGCGCAATCTGGCGGCTGCAATGGGCCGTGGTGGCGATCTATGTCGGGCTTTTGGTCGGGCCGAACTTCCTGCCCCTGCCCGGCCGCGCCGCCCATGTCTGGAACGACCTGACGCTGTTTGCGCAATTCGTCTTCTGGGGGCTCTGGTGGCCGGGGGTGCTCTTGTCGATGCTGGTCTTCGGGCGGCTCTGGTGCGGCATCTTCTGCCCCGAGGGCGCGCTGACCGAGGCGGTCAGCCGCAAGGGCCTCGGCCGCGCGGTGCCGCGCTGGATGCGCTGGCAGGGCTGGCCCTTTGCCGCTTTCGTCATGACCACGGTCTATGGCCAGATGGTCAGCGTCTATCAATATCCCGGCCCGGCGCTGGTGGTGCTGGGCGGCTCTACCGTCGCCGCGGTGATCGTCGGGGCGCTGTATGGCCGCGGGCACCGGGTCTGGTGCCGTTATCTCTGCCCGGTCAGCGGGGTCTTCGGGCTGTTGGCCAAGCTGGCGCCGATGCACTATGCCGCCGACATGCGCGCGTGGGAGGCGACCGCGCCGAAAGCCGGGCGCAATGTCGCGGCGCAATGCGCGCCTTTGGTCAAGCTGAAGGGGCTGGACAGCGCCTCGCCCTGCCATATGTGCGGGCGCTGCGCGGGGTTCCGCAACGCGATCGAGCTGAAGGGCCGCGCGCCGGGGGCGGAGGTCGTGGCGGGCAAGGCGACGGTCTGGGACAGCCTCTTGATCCTGACCGGGCTGATGGGCGTGGCGACGGGGGCGTTCCTGTGGTCCTCCTCGCCCTGGTTCATCGACCTGAAACTGTGGCTGGCCGATCTGTTGGTCAACGCCGGGGTGATGTGGCCGGTTGAGGGGACGCTGCCCTGGTGGATGCTGACCGATTATCCCGACCGCAACGACGTGATGACGGTGCTGGACGGGGTGAGCATGCTGGCGGTGATCGGGGGCGTGGCGGTGGCGATGACGTTGGCGCTGGGGGCGCCTTTGGCGGTTGCCGCACGGCTGGCGGGCCGTGGCGCCTGGGCGCGGCTGCATCACCTGGTTCTGGCGCTCTTGCCGCTTGCCGCCGCCGGGGTGATCCTGGGGCTTTCGGCGCAGACCGTCAGCCTTTTGCGCGCCGACGGGTTCCGGCTCTTGTGGGTGCCCGAGGCGCGGATGGCGGTCCTCGCGGCTGCCGCGGGGTGGAGCCTTCTGCTGCTCTGGCAGGTCGCCGGTCGTCATGCCGCGGGCCTGCGGCGGGGCGCGATGGTGGCGGTGGGCGCTTTGTCGGTCGCCGTGGCGCTCGAGCCCTGGCACCTGCTGTTCCAGGTCTGGTAAGCCAATTATCCTTGCAAATCCTCCACGCCATGGAGTATCTGCAAGGTTATGCTGCAACGTCACGCCCTTTCCCCCCTGACCCAGGCGCTGGAGGCGCAGGCCGCCGTCGTGCTTTTGGGCCCCCGGCAGGTCGGCAAGACCACGCTCGCCCTGCAGATCGGCGCGACACGGCCTTCGGTCTACCTCGACCTCGAACGCGGCCCCGATGCGCAGATCCTGGCCGAGCCCGAGCTTTACCTCGACGAACAGGCCGGCAAGCTGGTGATCTTGGACGAGGTGCAGCGGATGCCGGGGCTTTTCGCCACCCTGCGCGGCCAGATCGACGCGCGGCGCAGGCAGGGGCTGCGGACGGGGCAGTTCCTGCTCTTGGGCTCGGCCTCCAACGTCCTGCTGCATCAATCGGCCGAATCCCTCGCCGGTCGGGTGCGCTATCTGGAGCTGGCCCCCCTGCAGCCTGACGAGACCCAAGGCCCCCTCTGGCTGCGCGGCGGGTTTCCTGACAGCCTGCTGGCGGCAACCGACCGCGCCAGCCTGACTTGGCGGCAGGATTTCATCCGCACCTATCTGGAGCGCGACATCCCCGCCCTGGGCCCCCGCATCCCCGCCGCCACCCTGCGGCGGTTCTGGACCATGCTCGCCCATGCGCAAGGCGGGCTGCTGAACGCGGCGGCGCTGGCCGAGGGGCTTGGCGTCTCGGGCCAGACCGTCACGCGCTATCTCGACCTGCTGGTCGACCTGATGCTGGTCCGCCGCCTCTCTCCCTGGCATTCCAACGCCGGCAAGCGCCTCGTCAAGGCGCCGAAGGTCTTTGTGCGCGACAGCGGCCTCGTCCATGCCCTGCTGGGGATCGAGACCGAGGAGCAGCTTCTGGGTCACCCCGTCGTCGGCGGCAGCTGGGAGGGTCATTGCATCGAGGCGCTGATCGCCGCCGCGCCCGCCGGCACAGAGCCGCATTTCTACCGCAGCGCCGGGGGGGCCGAGATCGACCTGGTGCTGCGCCTGCCCTCCGGCGCCATCTGGGCGGTGGAGGTGAAGCGGACCGCCGCCCCCAAGGTCTCGCGCGGGTTTCACGAGGCGGCGGCGGATATTGCGGCGACCGACAGGCTTCTGGTCTATGCCGGGGCGCAGGAGGTTCCCTTGCGTGAGGGCCTCCGCGCGCTGCCCCTGGCCACCGCCCTGGCCCGGCTGCGGGCGCTTGGCGATTGAGGCGGCTGCAGAATTTCCTTGCGCTGTGGATAAACTTGGCGCATTCCTAGTTGTAGCGCGAAAATGTGATAATTTCGAAAATCTGCGCTACAACAAAAGCCCGAATGGGCAGGGTTAATCGAGGGGCAAAGAGGCCGGAATGTCAACAGAGCGCGTCTTTGCCGAGCTGCAGGGCGATGCCGCCACGCTGCACGAATCGATTCGCCAGCATCTGGAGCGCAACTTCGCCCCGGATGCGCGCAAATACCTGCGCAGCTTTTCCTCGACCGAGGCGGCGGAGTTCCTTGGCCTCGCCCCCGGCCATCTGCGCAAGCTGCATGCCGAGGGCAAGCTGCCCGATGTCGCCTTGGATGACCGCGGCCGCAAGTTCTATACCGCCGAAGACCTGGGCCGCATCCGCCTGGCCCTGGCCCGCACCACCCGCGACCCCTCGCTTTACCTGCGCGGCCGCGTGGGACAGGATGCGCTGCAGGTGATTTCCTGCGTGTCCTTCAAGGGCGGCTCGGCCAAGACCACGACGGCAGCTTACCTCAGCCAATGGTTCGCGCTGCATGGCTATCGCGTGCTGGTCGTCGACATGGACCCGCAGGCCTCGCTCTCCTCGATGACCGGCCTGCGGCCCGAGATCGACTTCAGCCACAAGGGCACGATTTACGACGCGATCCGCTATGAAAACCCGCTGCCGATGGAAGAAGTCATCCGCAAGACCTATTTCCACGGGCTTGACATCGCGGCGGGCGGGCTGATCCTGTCGGAGTTCGAGACCGAGACGCCTTACGCGCTCCGCCACGGCTCCGAGCCGCCGTTTTACCTGCGGCTGCGCGCGGCGATCCAGGCGGTGGAGGCGAATTACGACCTGGTCTTCATCGACTGCCCGCCGCAGCTGGGGTTTCTGACGCTGTCGGCGCTGGTGGCGTCGAGTTCCATCATCATCCCCGTCGTGCCGAATTTCATCGACGTGGCCTCGCTGGCGCAGTTCCTGACCATGACCTCCTCGCTGTTGGACACGATCCGCGAGGCGGGGATGACGCTGGATTACGACTTCCTGCGGTATCTGGTGTCGCGCTTCGAACCTTCCGACGGGCCGCAGGCGCAGGTCGCAGGCCTGATGCGGGCGAATTTCGGCAAGAGGGTGATGACCGAGGCCTTCCTGAAATCCACCGCGATCTCGGATGCCGGGCTGACGCATCAGACGCTCTTCGAGGTCGGGCGGGGGGCGATGAACCGCAACACCTATGACCGCGCGATGGAATCGGTGAATGCCGTGGCGCGCGAGCTGGAGACCGAGATCCACAAGGCCTGGGGGAGGCTCTGATATGGCCCGCAAGAACATGTTCGAGGGGATCACCCCCGCCGCCCCCCGCCCCGAAGAGCCCCGCCCTGCCCCGCGCATGCCCGAGGTCTTTCAAAGCGCGGGCCCCATCGCGGCGATCCGCAACGATCTGCGCAGCGTCGGCGCGCGCTCGGTGCAGGAGATCGACCCGGGGCTAATCGAGGACACCGGGCTGAAGGACCGCCTGGGTGAGCCCGATGTGGGCGAGCTGCGCGATTCCATTGCCCGACATGGCCAGCAGGTGCCGATTCTCCTTAGGCCGCACCCTACCCTGTCGGGGCGCTATCAGGTGGTTTACGGCCGCCGTCGTCTGGCGGCGATCAAGGGGCTGGGGGTGCCGGTCAAGGCGCTGATCCGGACGCTCTCCGACGAGGAGGCGGTGCTGGCGCAGGGCCAGGAGAACAACGTCCGAAAAGACCCCTCCTTCATCGAAAAGGCGCTGTTTGCCGGCGAGCTGGAGGCGGCGGGCTATGATGCCCGCGTCGTGCAGGATGCGCTGAACGTGAACCGCAGCCACACCTCCCACATGCGCAAGGTGCGCGAGGCCTTTCCGCGTGCGGTGATCGAGCGGATCGGGGCGGCGCCCTCCATCGGCTGGAAGCGCTGGTATGAGCTGGCGGGCCTGGTGCAGGACCGCGGCATCGACGCAAGCGCGGTGCATGCCGAGCCCTTTGCCGCCCATATGACCTCGGACCAGCGGTTTGCCGCCTGGGTCAAGGCGCTGGAGGCCGAATTGCCTGCGCCGGAAAAGCCGGTGACCAGCCGCGCCGTGGTGACCGGGGCGGACGGCGCCCGGATCGGCAGCGCCGTGGTGAAGGACGGGAAACTGACGTTCCAGGCCGAGGACGCAGGCTTTGCG
>CAMFIX010000252.1 GCA_945952425.1 uncultured Pseudorhodobacter sp.
GGATCGAGCCGGTCGCGGCGACCATCCCGTATTCGCCCCCCGCAAGGGACTGACCCGAGGTCGTGTTGGTCGAAACGACGAATGAGGACATGGCTTTCTCCGGCAGCGTCGGGATTCTTCCCGCGCCCGTTCTTTCACCCCGGCCCTAGGATTTCCTTTCCACCCCCCCGCCCGCCGCGCAAAAACTGCCCCGTATTTTCCGGCAATTTTAACGGTCGGGCCGGGGTTTCCGGCGCCGCGGCGATTTGCTATGCGACCCTCATGCGCGAGACCTTGCCCGAAATCCTGGCCGCGAAAGTGGCCGAAGGCACGATGCGGCCCGACCCGATGCAGGCCGCGCTGGCCCTGCAGCTGGAGCCCTTGCGCGCCTGGCTGGAGGAATTCGGCCCGCGCAAGCAGGGGCTTCGGGCGCTGTTCTCGCGCCCGCCGCGGCCACCGAAAGGGGTTTACCTCTGGGGCGGCGTCGGGCGGGGCAAGTCGATGATGATGGACCTCTTCTTCAACGCGACCGAGCTGGCCCAGAAGCGCCGGGTGCATTTCCACGCCTTCATGCAGGAGGCGCACCGGGCGATGCACCTGGCCCGGCAGAAGAACATCGAGGACGCCCTGGCGCCCTTTGCGGCCGAGCTGGTGGAAGGCCTGCGGCTTTTGGCCTTCGACGAGATGCAGATCACCGATATCGCCGATGCGATGGTGGTCGGGCGGCTCTTCGAGAAGCTTTTGGCGGGGGGCGTGGTGATCGTCACGACCTCGAACCGCCCGCCGGAGGATTTGTATCTGAACGGGCTGAACCGCGCCCTGTTTTTGCCTTTCATCGAGATGCTGCGGAGCCGGTTCGAGGTGCTGGAGCTGGACAGCCCGCATGACTATCGCCAGAACCGGCTGGCGGGGGCGCAGGTCTATTTCCATCCCGCGGGCGCGACGCGGGGCGAGATCGCGGCGATCTGGGACGACCTGACGCGCGGCGCCGAGGTCGGGCCCTTGGTGCTGCAGGTCGGCGGGCGGGAGGTGGAGCTTTCGCGCTTTGCCAACGGGGCGGCGCGCTGTTCGTTCTGGGAACTCTGCGGCAGGCCTTTGGGGCCGGGGGATTATCTTGCCCTGGCAAAGGCTTGCCGGGTGCTGGTGCTGGAGGATATCCCGCGGCTTTCGGCCTCGAACTACAACGAGGCCAAAAGGTTCGTCACCCTGGTCGATGCGCTTTACGAAGGCCATGTGCGGCTGATCGCCTCGGCCGCGGACGAGCCGGAGCGGTTGTATCTGGAGGGCACGGGGGCGTTCGAATTCGCGCGGACGGCGAGCCGCCTGCGCGAGATGCAGGGGGCGGATTGGGGTCGCGACCGGCCGGCGTAAGGGCCAGGGAAGCCCATCGGGGAGCCCTCCCTCCCACCCTCCGCTCCCCTCGGGCTTCCCCCTAGACCCGGGCGGCGGGGCAGGTGGCGAGGTGGTCGTCGATCAGCCCGCAGGCCTGCATGAAGGCATAGACGATGGTCGGCCCGCAGAAGGTGAAACCGGCCTTCTTCAGCGCCTTGGACAAGGCGCGGGAGGCGTCGGATTCGGTCGGGATGCCCGCGGGCGTCGCGGGGCGGTTGACCAGCGGCCGACCGCCGACATGGCGCCAGCAGAAGTCGGCGAAATCGGGGATTTCCAGGTAAGCGCGGGCGTTCTTGACCGCGCCCTCGATCTTGCCGCGGTGGCGGACGATGCCGGGGTTGAGCAAGGCGCGCTCCACCCGCGCGGCATCCCATTGCGCGACTTTCGCCGGGTCGAACCCGTCGAACTCCGCCCGGAAGGCGTCGCGCTTCCTCAGGATGGTGATCCAGCTGAGGCCCGCCTGGAACCCGTCCAGCACCAGCTTTTCCCACAGCGCCCGCGGATCGTATTCCGGCACGCCCCATTCGGTGTCGTGATAGGCCACGTAAAGCGGATCGATCCCGCACCAGGGGCAGCGTTCGGACATGGTCGCCTCATTGTTTCGGATTTGGCACAAACCCGGGAATTCATCATCGGCTAAGGAATGTTGCAGAGATTGGCAGAAGTGGACAGGGCTTCGTGATAGTCTCAGGGCCACTTGGGCGAAAGAGGGTCGCGATGAAACCTGTGGGCATCACTTTCGGGGCGGGGCTGGACAGCCCCTTGGGCGTTGCCGTCTCGCTGGCCGACCGCGAGATCATGACCATGGTCGCCGATGCCATCCGCACGCGCCGCATCGCCCTGGCCTATCAGCCGGTGGTGCTGGCCCGCGACCCCGGCCGTATCGCCTTTCACGAAGGGCTGATCCGCGTGCTGGAACCCAATGGCCGCATCATCCCCGCCGCCGATTTCATGCCCGCGATCGAGGCGCATGAGCTGGGCCGCGAGATCGACTGCCTGGCCCTGGAATTCGGCCTGCGCGAACTTGCCCGCCACCCCGACCTGCGGCTGGCGGTGAACATGTCGGCGCGCTCGGTCGGCTATCCGCGCTGGCTGCGCATCCTGCGCCACGGGATCAAGGCGCCGACCGTGGCCGAACGGCTGATCCTGGAGATCACCGAAAGCTCGGCCATGCTGGTGCCCGAACTCGTCATCGCCTTCATGGAGGAGTTTCAGGCCAAGGGCGTCGCCTTTGCCCTGGACGACTTCGGCGCCGGAAATACCGCGATCCGCTATTTCAAGGATTTCTTCTTCGACATCCTGAAGATCGACGGCCAGTTCATCCGGCAAATCCACCGCGACCCCGACAACCGGGCGCTTCTGTCGGCCATGGTCGCCATCGGCAAGCATTTCGAGATGTTCATCGTCGCGGAATCGGTCGAAAGCCCCGAGGAAGCCGCCTGCCTGCAAGAGCTGGGGGTGGATTGCCTGCAGGGCTTCCTCTTCGGCGCGCCCACTGTCCTGCCGCCCTGGGCGCCCGAGGCGCAGGCCCGCCGCGCCTGAATTGCGGTCTCCAGCCTTGCGCTGACATGACAGGGATTGCATCCGCTGCATGACGCTGCGGCAATCTGGCCGCAACCGCGGCGCAGGGAAAAGTTGATTTCGCCCCCCATCCCGTCTAGCCATGCTGCAGAGCGGCATGGAGGAGCCTGCCGCAGCAGGATGGAAAAGGGGCGAGGATAGCATGACCAATGTCGTGATCGTTTCGGCGGCGCGGACCGCTGTGGGCAGCTTCAGCGGCGCATTCGCCGCGACGCCGGCGCATGATCTGGGCGCCGCGGTGATCGAGGCGGTCGTCGCCCGCGCCGGCATCGACAAGGCCGAAGTGGCCGAAACCATCCTCGGCCAGGTGCTGACCGCGGGGCAGGGCCAGAACCCCGCCCGCCAGGCCGCGATCAAGGCCGGCCTGCCGAAAGAGGCCAGCGCCTGGGGCATCAACCAGGTCTGCGGCTCGGGCCTGCGGGCGGTGGCCTTGGGCGCGCAGCATGTGCAGCTGGGCGATGCGGGCATCGTCGTGGCAGGGGGGCAAGAGAACATGAGCCTCTCGCCCCATGTCGCGAACCTGCGCGCCGGTCACAAGATGGGCGACATGAGCTTCATCGACTCGATGATCCGCGACGGCCTTTGGGATGCCTTCAACGGCTATCACATGGGCATCACGGCGGAAAACGTCGCCAAGCAGTGGGAGATCACCCGCGAGCAGCAGGACGCTTTCGCGCTGGCCTCCCAGAACAAGGCCGAGGCCGCGCAGAAGGCCGGGCGCTTTGCCGACGAGATCATTCCCTTCGTCATCAAGGGCAAGAAGGGCGATGTGACGGTCGACCAGGACGAATACATCCGCCACGGTGCGACGCTGGACGGCATGACCAAGCTGCGCCCGGCCTTCGCCAAGGATGGCACGGTGACGGCGGGCAATGCCTCGGGCCTGAACGACGGCGCGGCGGCGGTTCTGCTGATGTCGGAAGCCGAGGCCCTGCGCCGCGGCCTGAATCCGCTGGCCCGGATCGCCTCTTATGCGACCGCCGGTCTTGACCCGTCCATCATGGGCGTCGGGCCGATCTTCGCCAGCCGCAAGGCGCTGGAGAAGGCGGGCTGGAAGGCCGCCGACCTCGACCTGATCGAGGCGAACGAGGCTTTCGCGGCGCAAGCCTGCGCGGTCAACAAGGACATGGGCTGGGACACCGCCAAGGTCAACGTGAACGGCGGCGCCATCGCCATCGGCCACCCGATCGGCGCGAGCGGAGCCCGTATCCTGAACACGCTGATCTACCAGATGAAGCGGCAGGGCGCGAAGAAGGGCCTCGCCACGCTGTGCATCGGCGGCGGCATGGGCGTCGCCATGTGCCTCGAAGGCCTCTGACCCCCTGCGACATTCTGTGACCGCACCCCTTGCGCAATAAAGTTGCGCAAGGGGGCTGAAATCTATTACCCATATTCCTGTAGAGGGAGGACAATATGTCGAAAGTGGCTCTGGTGACGGGGGGCTCGCGCGGGATCGGCGCGGCGATCTCGGTGGCGTTGAAGGCGGCGGGCTATACGGTGGCCGCGAATTATGCGGGCAATGACGCGGCGGCGGCCAAGTTCACCGCCGAAACCGGGATCAAGACCTACAAGTGGTCGGTCGCCGATTACGACGCCTGCAAGGCGGGGATCGCCCAGGTCGAGGCCGAGCTCGGCCCGGTCGCGGTGCTGGTCAACAATGCGGGCATCACGCGGGATGCGATGTTCCACAAGATGACCCCGCAGCAGTGGAAAGAGGTCATCGACACCAACCTGTCGGGCGTCTTCAACATGACCCATCCGCTCTGGTCGGGCATGCGCGACCGCAAGTTCGGGCGGGTCATCAACATCTCGTCCATAAACGGGCAGAAGGGCCAGGCGGGCCAGGCGAATTACTCGGCCGCCAAGGCGGGCGACCTGGGCTTCACCAAGGCCCTGGCGCAAGAGGGCGCACGGGCGGGCATCACCGTGAATGCGATCTGCCCGGGCTATATCGCCACCGAGATGGTCAAGGCCATCGACGAGAAGGTGTTGGCCGAGCGCATCATCCCGCAAATCCCGGTCGGTCGCCTGGGCGAGCCCGAGGAAATCGCGCGGATCTGCGTCTTCCTCGCCTCGGAGGATGCGGGCTTCATCACCGGCTCGACGATTTCGGCCAACGGCGGGCAGTTCTTCGTCTGAGGG
>CAMFIX010000253.1 GCA_945952425.1 uncultured Pseudorhodobacter sp.
ACCACGGGCTGGCCGCGCCGCGCCAGGCGCATGGCGCCGTCCAGCATCGGGAAATCGTGCTTCAGGGGCGAGACCGAGTTGATGTTGGTATACATCCGCGGCCGCGCCTTGAACTCGTCGTCCGAAAGCCCCCCCGCGATGCGCACCATCTCCATCACATCCTCGACCCGCTCGGCGCCGAGCGAATAGGCGTGGCAGACCTTGTCCGTCAGGGTCAGCTTTTCGTAAAGGCAATCGAGGTGGCGGACCGAAGGGTGGATGTCGATGGGCTCGACCGGATAGCCGCCCGCAAAGTGGATGCAGTTGAAATACTGCGTCAACTTGATGAATTCCTTGAAGCTTTCCATCGTGCCCGGCCGCTTGCCGCGCTCCAGATCCCAGGAATTCGGCGGGCTGGAGACATTGCCGAACAGCATGTACTTGCCGCCCATGATGAGCTCGCGGTCGGGGTTGCGCGGCGTCATGGTGAAGGTCTCGGGCGCGCGGGAGAGCATTTCCATCACGAAATCCTCGTCCATGCGGACATTGTTCCCGGTGATGAGACAGCCCGCCTGGCGCATGATCTCCAGCGCCTCGGGGTTGAGGAACTCGATGGCGATCTCCTTGAGGATGCGCATCGTGCCGCGGTGGATCGCCTGGACGCCATCGGCATCCAGGGGCTCGGTCGGGCGGTCGGGGTTGACCGGCAGGCGCCAGGGCATCTGGTCGATGACGGCAGAGCCCGCACGCTCCTTGTTGCCCGCCCTGCCCCCGGCCCGGCGCCGTTTGGTGGCTTCTTCGGTCATCCCCGTCACTCCATTCCCCCGCCTCCTGGGCGTGGAGGCCAAGATCTCGCAATCGGGCGGCTAGAGCGTAGTCTGTTTGCGACGCGCAATCGTCGTTTTTGCCGGGAGGCTGGTCCGAGACCCGCACCGCCTGCGCCGGTTCCAGCATCAAGAGCCGCCGAACCCAGGCCTCGCGCCCGGGTTTGCGCTGCGCCTTGGCCAAAAGGAAGCGCTGGTATTCGCCAAAGCCGCGGCGGTTGCGGGCGAGGCGGTGCAGCCGCGCCAGGTCGATCTCGCCGCGCCCGGCCAGGTCGGCGACCATCGACAGCGCGCCGACGTTCTTCAGCATCTGCGGCACGCCATGGGCAAAGAACGGCAAGCCGACGGGACGGATGTTCGGCCCGGTGAAGCGGCGGGCGTGCCACTTGTCCCAACGCTCCAGCGGGTCATGGAACAGCCAGACAGCCTCGGCCTTGCGACAGCCCTCGGTCGCATCGCCATAGGGGCCGGAATGGTCGAAATCGAAGGCCGCGGGAAAGCGGCTTTCGCGGCGGCCGTCGATGCTGCGATAGGTCGATTGCGGCGCCATGGTCACGACGCGGCGGGCGCCGATCAGATCGGCGAAGGTCAGGGCCGCAAAGCCGCCCATCGACATGCCATAGGTCGTGATCGTGCCGAAGCGCTGGAAGAAGGGCTGCATCTCGGCCAAAGTCTGCGGCAGGACGGCGCCGGAATACCAATCGCGCGTCTTCGGCTTGACCGCCAGAACCGAGACCGCGCGCTGCACGAAGGGCGCCACACCCCAACCCTCGCGATAGCGGTCGGGACGGTTGAGCGGCAGCTTGGCATCCTCGAAGGTCACGACCAGCTTGTCGTAATTGAAAAGATGCGCCTCCAGGAAGGCCGAGGGCGTGTCGATGTGCAGCGTGACGGCGGCCTGCACGGCATGGGGCGCCAGCACGCCGCGCAAGTCCTGGAAGACGGGAAAGAGGGGAAGCCTGGCCATGGGGCGCGATCCTCGGGCGGAAGACGGGGCTCAACCCGCGGCGGCGGCATCGTCCAGGAGAATGCGGCGCAGACGGGCCTGGACGGAAGGGTGACGCTCGGCCACCTCTTTCAAGGCCGACACGTATTCCGTGTAGGCCCGCCGCCCGCGGTAGAGCTGGTAGAATTGCGCGCGGTCAATCTGACCCGTCATCACCAGGTCGGCGACAAGGTTCAGCCCGCCCATATATTGCAGGAGCACTGCCGTATTGTGCGAGGAATAAGGCAGGCAGATATGTTCGAGGTTGGCACCCTTCAGCCGACCGACATGCCAGGCATCCATGCGGCACCAGGGGTCATAAAGCAGGAAGACCTTCTCGGGCGTCTTGCACCCCTCGGCTGCATCCGCGAAAGGGTGTGAATGGTCCCAGTTCGCGGATTCGACATAGCGGTCCTCCTGTATGCCGTTCTCGGCGCGGTAAAGCGTCTGCGGCACGATGGCCACCACACGTTTCGCCCCCACAAGATCGGCATAGGTCAGCGCGCCGAACCCGCCCATCGAATTGCCATAGGTGATCCGCTCGCCGAAGCGCGACAGGAAGGGCTGCAGGTGCCGAAACGTCTGAGGCAGGTCTTGGCTGGAATACCAGTCGCGTTGCTTGGGCTTGACCGCCATGACCGAAACCCCGCGCTTGAGGAAGGCCGAGACCCCCCAGCCCTGGCGGTAGCGATCCGGCCGCACCGTGGGAACCCGCGCGTCTTCGAAGGTAATCACCAGCCGGTCGTAGCTGAAGACATGGGCTTCCAGGAAATGTTCGTCAGTCTCGAAATGCATATTGCCGCAGACCTGGGCCTTGATCGGCGCCACGGTCTCGCGGATGTCGACCACCAGCGGATAGATCGGAACCCGTGCCATTCAGCGCGCCTTCAGCCAGGGGGCGATCTCGGCGATGGTTTCGAAGACGACATCGGCATGGGGCGCGAGGGTCTCGCGCCGGGCGGGGCCGGTCAGGACGCCGATCCCCACCATCCCGGCGGCGCGGGCGGCATCCAGGTCGTGCAGGCTGTCGCCCACCATGGCGATGGCCGCGGGCTCCAGGTCCATCGCGGCGGCAAAGGCCAGAAGCTGCCCCGGCGCGGGCTTGCCGCCATGGCCGGAATCGCAGCCCGCCACGAAGTCGAAAAGGTCGAGAATCCCCGCCCCCGCCAGATGCGCCCGCGCCGGCACCTCGGTGTCGTTGGTCGCAAGCCCGATGCGCAGCCCCATGGCGCGCAGCTCCGACAGAACCTTGGGCAGATCGACCGCGGGCACCATCGGGGCGGCGGTGCCGACCTCTTCCATCAGCGCCACGATCTGGGCGTAAGGCATCGAGACCACCCCGGCGATGGCCTCGGCGATCTCTTCCATCGGCGAGGCGATCACGACCGAATCCGGCGCGAAATCCTGCGCCGCGGTGTCAAAGCCCAAAGCGCCCGCCAGGTCGCCCGTCGTCACCGGCTTCAGCCGGTCGATCATGGCCTGGGTCCACCCCCCCCAGCTTTGCCGGAAATCGAACAGCGTGCCGTCCTTGTCGAAAAGTATCGCCCTTATCGCTCGCGCCACGCCGCAATCCTCACGTCCAATGCCAGGTCTCGCCCCCGGGCAAGGCCGCGCGGGCCGCCTGGGGTGCCAGGTAATTCAACCCGATCGCATCGCAAAACGCCATCACCAACTCGTCAGAGCCCATCAGGTGATCGAGCACGGCGCCCAAAAGCCTGGGGTCGGAGGCCTGCTCCATCAGCTCGCGCGGGGACATGCCCGTCGCGGCGAGAAACCCCGTCAGCTGGTCGGGATCGCCCGCCAGCCATTCCAGCGCCTGCGCGCCCACGGTTTCGGCGGCTTCCCGCCCATAGACAGGGGGTTTTCCTGGTGTCTTCACGACTTCACCTCGCATTTTCACGATTATCTTAGGGGCACGGAAAGGTTTTGTTAACGAGTTGGATACCATATTGTCCCAACCCTTTTAATGATCGGACCTCCTGAAACATGCTCGGCAAAATCCTCATCGTGGATGATGTGTCGACGAATCGCATCGTCTTCAAGGTCAAGCTCGCCGCGGCGGGCTACCAGGCCGTCATGGCCTCCGGCGAGATCGAGGCCTTGCGCCTCGCCCGCACCGAACTGCCCGATATCATCCTCCTGGACCTCTTCCTGCAGGACATGACCGGCATCGACGTGCTGCAGGCGCTGAAGGCCTCGCCCGTCACGGCGCGCATTCCCGTCGTCATGGTCTCGTCCGAGGCCGATGCCGCGATGCGCATCGACGCGCTGCGCCACGGGGCCGAGGATTTCATGGCCCGCCCCATCGACGACCAGCGGCTTCTGGCGCGGCTGCGCGGCATCCTGCGCTCGCGCGAGGCTTTCGCGGGGCCGGAGGGAGAGCTGCAGGCGCTGGGGCTGGCCGAGCCCGCGGCGAGCTTCAAGGTGCCGGGGATGGTCGCGCTGGTCATGCCGCGGAACGAGACGGCGCTGCATCTGCGCCGCGAGCTTCAGATCCGCGGCGACGACCGCTTCCAGCTGTATACGCCCGAGCAGATCCATGCCCTGGTCGGCGCCAAGGTGCCGGATGTTTTCCTCATCCACTCCGACCTTTACGGCCCGGGCAGCGGCTTGCGCATGATGTCGGACCTTTTGTCGCGGACCGACAGCCGGAACGCGAATTTCTGCATCTGGCTGGACGGCGCCAATCCGACCGAGGCCGCCACGGCCTTCGACCTCGGCGCCAATGACGTGGTCGAGGCGGGCCAGGCGCTGGACGAGGTGGCCTTGCGGCTGAACAAGCTGGTGCAGCGCAAGCGCGAGCGCGACCGGATGCGGGCGACGGTGAACAACGGGCTCCGGCTCGCGATGTTCGACCCGCTGACCGGCATCCACAACCGCCGTTACGCGACGATTCACCTGAATGCGATTGCCGAACGGGCGCGGGCCGATCAAGAGGAATTCGCGATCATGGTCCTGGATCTCGACCGTTTCAAATCGGTGAACGACCGCTATGGCCATGCCGCGGGCGATGCCGTGCTGATCGAGGTCGCGGCGCGGCTTTCGGCCAATCTGCGCGGATCGGACATCCTGGCGCGGATCGGCGGAGAGGAGTTCCTGGCCGTGTTGCCGGGCACCGAGCTGGGCCTCGCGCAAAGCGTGGCCGAGCGGCTCTGCCGCGCCATCGAAAGCGAGCCGATCCGCCTGCCCGACGGCGGTCGCATCCATGTGACGATCTCGATCGGCATGACGACGGGCGGGGCTGGGGCCGACCCGGTCCTGTCTCTTATACACATCTCCGAGCCCACGAGACTAGGCATGATCTCG
>CAMFIX010000254.1 GCA_945952425.1 uncultured Pseudorhodobacter sp.
GTTGGCGGGCTGCCGGGCCTTGGGGGCGCGGGCGGGGGGGTGGCGCGAGGTCTTTGCCGAAGGGGGGCTTTGGGGCGGGGGGGGCCGGGTGCTGCTGGGCGAGGTCTCGGGGGTCGAGGTGCTGCTTCTGGATGCGCCGCATCTTTATGACCGCGAGGGCGGCATCTACAACGGGCCGGGCGGCGACTGGTGGGACAATCCGCAGCGTTTTGCGGCGCTGAGCTGGGTGGCGGCGCGGATCGCGCGCGAGGGGTTGGGCGATGGTTGGCGGCCGGATGTGCTGCATGCGCATGACTGGCAGGCGGCTTTGGCCCCGGCATACCTGGCCTATCACGGCTCGGGCGGGGTGGGTTCGGTCCTGACGATCCACAACATCGCCTTCCAGGGCTGGGCACCGGCGGGGATGCTGCGCGACCTGCGGCTGCCGCCGGATCAGTTTCATCCCGGGGCACTGGAATATTACGGCGGCCTGTCCAGCCTGAAGGCCGGGTTGGTGACGGCGGATCGCATCACCACGGTCTCGCCGACCTATGCGGCAGAGCTCGCGCGGCCCGAGTTCGGCATGGGGCTGCAGGGGGTGATCCAGGCGCGCTCTGCAGTGGTTTCGGGCATCCTGAACGGGGTCGATACGGCGGTCTGGAACCCCGAAGCCGAGCCCTTGGCCTTTGGCGCCGACCTGAAGGGCAAGCCCGCCGCGCGGGCGGCCCTGTGCGAGGAATTCGGGCTGGATGTGCCGGGGCCTTTGGCGGTGCTCGTCAGCCGGTTGACCGATCAGAAGGGCATCGACCTGGTGCCCGCCGTGATCCCCGAATTCATCGAGGCCGGCGGGGGGCTGGTCGTGCTCGGCTCGGGCGATCCGGGGCTGGAAGGCGCGATGCGGGGCCTGGCGGAGCGGTTCCCGGGCCGGGTGGGCTTGCGCATCGGCTATGACGAGGCGCTGTCGCATCGCCTGTTCGCGGGCGGCGATGCCGTGCTGGTGCCATCCAGGTTCGAACCTTGCGGGCTGACGCAGATGTATGGGCTGCGCTATGGCTGCCTGCCGGTCGTGGCGGCGGTGGGGGGGCTGGCGGATACGGTCATCCATGCCAATCCGGCGGCTGTCTCGGCGGGGGTGGCGACCGGGGTGACCTTCCATCCGACCGATGCGACGGCCTTTGCGCAAGCCTTGCGGCAGCTTCTGGCGCTTTATGCCCAGCCGAAACTCTGGGCCAAGGTGCAGAAGAACGCGATGAAGCAGGATGTCAGCTGGCAGGCCTCGGCGGCCGAATATGCCAGCCTTTACGAAGGGTTGAAGGCGTGACCTCTCTGCGGTCCAACCTGCCGGGGGTGCTGCCGGGGCTGTCGCTGGCCCCGGGGCGGCCCTGGCCTTTGGGCGCCACGCCCGATGAGGGCGGCGTCAACTTCGCGGTCTTTTCCGCCAATGCGCATTTCATCGAACTGTGCCTTTTTACCGACGATGGCCGCCGCGAGACGGCGCGCATCCTGATGACCGAGCGCGATGGCGACATCTGGCACATCAGGGTCGAGGGGATGAAGCCCGGCCAGCTTTACGGGTTGCGCGCCCATGGCCCCTATGAACCCGAGGCCGGCCACCGCTTCAACCCGCACAAGCTGCTTTTGGACCCTTATGCCAAGGCCTGGGACGGGCGGCTGAAATGGTCCGATGCGCTGATGGGCTACAAGATCGGCTCCTCCAAGGCCGATCTCAGCTATGACACCCGCGACAGCGCCTTTGCCATGCCGAAATCCGTGGTGGTGGACGAGCGCGCCTTGCCGCCCCTGCCGCCGGGGCCGGGGCGGGCGATGGCCGAAAGCCTGCTTTACGAGGCCCATGTCAAGGGTCTGACCCAGCGCCATGCCGCCATCCCGCCCGCGATGCGCGGGCGCTATGCCGGGCTGAGCCATCCCGCGGTGCTGGAGCATCTGGTGAAGCTGGGCGTCACGGCGGTGGAGCTGCAGCCGGTGCAGGCCTTCTTCGACGACCGTTTCCTGGTCGCCAAGGGGCTGACGAATTACTGGGGCTACAACACGATGGGCTTTTTCGTGCCCGAGCCGCGGTATAACGCGCGGCCCGGGCGGGGCGAGTTCCGCGAGATGGTCTGGCGCCTGCACCAGGCCGGGATCGAGGTGATCCTGGACGTGGTCTACAACCACACCGGCGAGGGGGACGAGCTGGGGCCGACGCTGTCCTTCCGCGGGCTCGACAATGCCAGCTATTACCGCCTGGCGGGCGGCGGGCGGCATTACATGAACGATTCAGGCACCGGCAACAGCCTGAACCTGGCCCATCCGATGGTGCTGCGCCTGGTGATGGACAGCTTGCGCCACTGGGTCACGCATTTCGGTGTCGATGGCTTCCGCTTTGACCTGGCAAGCTCGATGGGGCGCGAGCCGCAGGGCTTCGACCCCGGCGCGGGCTTTTTCGATGCGCTGCGGCAAGACCCGGTTCTGGCGCGGGTGAAGCTGATCGCCGAGCCCTGGGATGTCGGCCCCGGTGGCTATCAGCTCGGCGGCTTTCCCCATCCGTTCAGCGAATGGAACGACAAGTTCCGCGATGGCGTGCGGCGGTTCTGGCGCGGCGATGCGGGGATGACGGCGGAGCTTGGCCGCCGCCTTCTGGGCAGCGCCGAGAATTTCGACCACCACGGCCGCCCGGCCAGTGCCAGCCTGAATTTCGTCACGGCGCATGACGGGTTTACGCTGGAAGATCTGGTGTCTTACACCGTAAAGCGCAATCTCGCGAATGGCGAAGACAACCGCGACGGCCATTCGGAAAACCACTCCGACAACCTCGGCCACGAGGGCGCGACCGAGGATGCCCGCATCCTCGCCGCCCGCCGTTTGCGCAAGCGCAACATCCTGGCCACGCTGATGCTGGCCCAGGGCACGCCGATGATCCTGGGCGGAGACGAGATCGGCCACAGCCAGCAGGGCAACAACAACGCCTATGCCCAGGACAACGAGGTCACCTGGATCGACTGGTCCAAGGGCGATGGCGGGCTCGCGGCCTTTACCGCCAAGCTTGCCGCCCTGCGCCAGGCCCATCCGGTGCTGCGCCAGCGCCATTTCCTGCATGGCCGCAAGCGCCACAACGAGGGTCTGCCCGATGTCATCTGGCGCCGCGCCGATGGCCGCCCGCCCGAGCCGGCCGAATGGCACGACCCGGCCTTCCGCTGCCTGTGCGTCGAGCTTCGCATGGCCGCGCAGGGCCCCGAGCTTGATGACGTCGTTTTCGCCGTCTTCAACGCCGGGCCCGAACAGGCCCTGACCCTGCCCGATACCGAGCAGGCCTGGACCCTGGTCCTGGACACCACCCGCCCCGAGCTCGTGCCGCAAGCCGCGGTCCCGGGGTTGACGGTTCCGGCCAATGCCGTTCTCGTCTTTACTGCGTAAGCTCTCAGGGAGGAACCATGAGCGCGATCACCGTCCAAACCCAGCCCATCGCGGGGCAAAAGCCCGGAACCAGCGGATTGCGCAAGAAGACCCCGGTCTTCATGGGCCCGCATTACCTGGAAAACTTCATCCAGTCGATTTTCGACGTGGTGGGGGCGGAGGGAAAGACCTTCGTGCTCGGCGGCGATGGGCGCTATTTCAACGACCGGGCGGCGCAGGTGATCCTGCGGATGGCGGCGGCAAACGGGGCGGCGCGGGTCATCGTGGGGCAGGGGGCGGTGCTGTCCACGCCCGCGGCCTCTCACCTGATCCGGCTGAACAAGACCGACGGCGGCATCATCATGAGCGCCTCGCACAACCCCGGCGGCCCGAAAGAGGATTTCGGGGTGAAGTTCAACATGCCCAACGGCGGCCCGGCTCCGGAGGCCGTGACCGAGGCGATGTTCAAGCGCACGACCGAGATCACCGAATACAGGATCGTCGAGGCGCAGGATGTCGACCTTGGCACCGTGGGGCGCAGCCAGCTGGGCGGGATGGTGGTCGATGTGGTCGACCCGGTCAGCGATTATGCCGCGCTGATGGAAAGCCTCTTCGACTTCGACAAGATCGCCGCGATGTTCGCGGGCGGCTTCCGGATGCGGATGGATTCCATGTGCGCGGTGACCGGGCCTTACGCTGTAGAAATCCTGGAGCGGCGGCTTGGAGCGGCACCCGGCACCGTCACCCATGCCACGCCCCTGCCGGATTTCGGCGGCATGCACCCCGATCCGAACCCGACCTGGGCGCATGAGCTGATGGCCGAGATGATGGGGCCGGGGGCGCCGGATTTCGGCGCGGCCTCCGATGGCGACGGCGACCGCAACATGGTGGTGGGGCGGGGGATTTACGTGTCTCCCTCCGACAGCCTGGCGGTGCTGGCGGCGAATGCGCATCTGGCCAAGGGCTATCGCGGGGGTCTGAAGGGCGTGGCGCGCTCGATGCCGACCTCGGCGGCAAGCGACCGGGTGGCGGCGGCGCTGGGGATCGCCAGTTTCGAGACGCCGACCGGCTGGAAGTTCTTCGGCAACCTCCTGGATGCCGGCAAGGCCACCATCTGCGGCGAGGAAAGCTTCGGCACGGGGTCCGACCATGTGCGGGAAAAGGACGGGCTTTGGGCGATCCTGTTGTGGCTGAACATCCTGGCCGTCCGGGGCGAGAGCGTGGCCGAGATCGTCCAGGCCCATTGGCGCAAATTCGGGCGCAACTACTACAGCCGCCACGATTTCGAGGCGATTGCGACCGACAAGGCCGATGCGATGATGGCGGCGCTGCGGGCCAGCCTTGCCGGGCTGGCTGGCCGCAAGCTGCAGGGGATGGAGATCGCTGTGGCCGACGATTTCGCCTATACCGATCCGGTCGATGGCTCGGTCTCGGCGAAACAGGGCGTGCGGGTGAATTTCACCGATGGCAGCCGGATCGTCTATCGTCTGTCGGGCACCGGGACAGAGGGCGCGACGCTGCGGGTCTATCTGGAACGCTATGTCGCCGGGCCGGAAGGCTTGGACCGCGATGCGCAAGAGGCGCTCGCCCCGGTGATCGCGGCGGCGCATGAGCTGGCGGGGATCGGGGCGCATACCGGCAAGACGGCGCCGGATGTGGTGACCTGAAGCGAAGCGGGGGACCAGTCCCCCGCACCCCCTGCTGGAGGGG
>CAMFIX010000255.1 GCA_945952425.1 uncultured Pseudorhodobacter sp.
CCGCTTCAAGAGCAAGCCGTATCGCCCTGACCATCAAGGGAAAAGCCATGACCGCCGCCGCCAGGACCGCCCCCGTCCAGCGAAAGGCCAGGACGATGCCGATGCTCTCCAGCGCCGCGCCGAAGACCCCCTTGCGGCCGAACAGCAGCAGCAAAGCATAGCCCGTGACGACGGGCGGCAGGATCAGCGGCAGGTGGACGAGGGCGTTCAGCGCGCCATGGCCGGGGAAGCTCTTGCGCGCCAGAACCCAGGCGCAGGCCACGCCGAAAGGCAGGCTGCAGACCACGGCCCAGCCCGAGACTTTCAGCGACAGGAACACCGCCGCCCATTGATCCGCCGTCAGCTCCATCGCGCATCCCAAGGCCGCCGGGTTGCCCCGACGGCCCATGAAACCGGCTTGGACGTGAAACGCAAGACTTACGGCAGAACCTGGAAGCCCGCGTCGGCAAAGACTTTCGCGGCTTCTGGTGTCTTGAGGAAGTCGAGGAAGGCGGCCGCTTCGGGCTTGGTCGAGCTGGCCACGACGGCGCCCGGATAGAGGATCGGCTTGTGCGACGTCTCGGGGAAGGTCGCGACGGTGGCCACATCTTTTCCTTTGGCGTCCGTGGCATAGACGATGCCATAGGGCGCCTCGCCCGAGGTGACGAGCTTCAGCGTCGCTTTCACATCCTCGGCCTGGGCGACATTGGCCGAGACCTTGTCCCACAGACCGAGCGAGGTCAGCGCCTCCTTGCCGTATTGGCCGGCGGGGACAGAGTCGACCAGCGCCATGGCGAGCTTGCCGCCGGCGAGAAGGGCGTTCAGGTCGGTCTTGTCGTCCAGCGTGACCGGCGCGGCCTTGGGGTCATGGGCGATCAGGACGAGCGTGTTGCCGAAGAAGTCGTGGCGGGTGTCGTCCTTGATGAGCTTGCCTTCGGCGAGCTTGTCCATCCAGTTTTCCGCAGCCGAAACAAAGACATCCGCCGGGGCGGCCTCTTGAATCTGCTTGGCGAGCGCCGAGGAGCCGCCATAGGAAATCGTCGCGGTATTGCCCGAGGCGGCTTTCCAGGCCTCGGCCACCTGGTCCAGCGGGCCCTTCAGCGAGGCGGCGGCAAAAACCGTGATGTCGGCGGCCTGGGTGGCGGTGGCGGACAGGGCGAGAAGCCCCGCAAGGATATAGTGACGCATGGGCGACTCCGTTATGTTTAATGGAACATAACGAGGCAGAAAGCCGGATGCAAGCGGCAGAACCGATAGCTTGCGGGTTATGGGTTTGACGCAGCATCCGGCTTCAAGAGCCCAGAAATGGCCTGCAGATGCCCCGCCCCCTGCCCCGCGACAAGCGCCATCAAGGCGGTGTAATGGGCGAGCACGGCCTGCCCCGCCTCGGTCACCTTGGCCCCACCCTTCGAGGCCCCGCCCCGCTCGGTCGTCACGAGCGGCGCGGCGAAGAGCGCGTTCATCTCCTCGACCAGATCCCAGGCGCGCTTGTAGCTCATCCCCATCGCCCGCCCCGCCGCCGCAATCGACCCCTGCGCCGCAATCTGCCGCAGAAGCTCGGCCTTGCCGGGGCCGAAGGGAATATCGCCGAAGTACAGGCGCAGGTGCAGACGGGTTTCCATGGGGGGATGGTGGGCCATGGCGGGACCGGGCGCAAGGGGGGGGCTGGAGGGGGGGCGCGCGGGGTGAGGGCATTTGCGAGACTGGACCAGTGCAAAGCCAGTCCGTCGGGGGCGGAGGCCGCAGTGCAGCCGCGCCGAACCGAAGGGCCACCAAACGGCGCACATGATGACGCCCGCCCCCCAGACCAATACACCCACGCGCAGGCGGACGGTGACTGGCACCGTCATCTTTCGCATGGCGCAGCCCGTGGCATCCACACGCGGACGGTGCGTGTAAACTGCGCAGAAATCGGCGGCACGTCTTCACCAGCCTTCCCGCGCGCGGATGGTGCGTTCGAAAGCCGGATGAACCCGTTGCGCGACTGCACCTACCCGCGTGCGGATCGTGAGCCTTGTTCGGCGTGAGGCGTTCGGGCGGCAAGAAGGCCCGCCCCTCGCATGCGCGATGATCCCCCCGGGTCAGCGTTTTCCCTGCCCGCATGCGGGCAAACCGGGCCTGGCCCGAGGATTTTCCCGACCGCCCGGCCCACTGGCCCACGCGTGCGGTCGGGGGCCCGACCGGCACCTTCTCGGCACGGCGGCTGCGCGCCAGCGGCCCGGGCAAGGGCCGCCATCCCAGGCTCACGCCCCCTTGCCACCCGCCGCCGCATAGGCTAAACGCAACCCACCTTGGCGCGGCGGGTTGGCGGAGAGGTTACGCAGCGGATTGCAAATCCGTGAAGACCGGTTCGATTCCGGTACCCGCCTCCAAGGAAAACAACGGCTTGGCCGAGGCTTTGGGCCTTCCTGCACCTTGGCACCAAGTCCCCCTAGAAATACCGCCAGAAGGCCACCCCCGTCAGCACGGCGGCCCAGAGCAATATCCCTTTGCGCACCGCCTGCGCCGGGATACGGCGGGCGATTTTCACCGCGACATAGCCGCCGCAGACCGCTCCGGCCATCATGACCAGCGAGGGCGCCCAGTCGATGATGCCATTCCAGATGAACAGCGCGATGGCGACCAGCGAGGAGAGCGAGGTGGTGATGTTGCGCGCCGCATTGCCTTCGTGGATCGTCATCGTGGTGAAGATGCCGTAGATCGCGAAGAGGATGATCCCCATCCCCAGGCCGAAATAGCCGGAATAGACATAGACCGCGCTTTCCAAAAGCAGCTGCAGCCAGACCCATTTGGCGCGATCGAAGCCCTGGATACGCTCCACCCTTGCCCGGATCGTGGGGCCGAGCGCGAAGGAGCTGGTGGCGAAGAGCAGAAGCCAGGGGATCGCGGCCTGAAAGCTCGCCTCGCCGGTGGTGATCAGGATCAGCGAGCCGATCAGCCCGCCTCCGGCCGCGATGCCAAGCCGCAGGGGCAGGTGCGGGATCGCCTTCATCTCGTGGCGATAGACGAAGGTGCCGACGAGGTTCGCGGGCAGGACGGCCACGAAATTCGAGGCATTGGCCTGCACCTCGCTCATCCCGGCGGCCATGAGGAGGGGGAAGGTCAGAAAGCCCGCGCCGCCGACGATGACATTGATGACGCCGGCGAGAAGACCGCCGGCATAAAGGAGAAGGATTTCGGGGAGGGTCATTTGGCGGACTTCTTTCGGCGAGGGCAGCTTGGGCGGCACGAAACGGGAGGGGCCCACCCCTCCCGATCCCACCCGGCCGAAGGGGCCCTTGCGGCCCCTCCGGACCTCCCCCGGGCGTGGGGCGCACCCTGCCCTGCGCCCGGGGGACTTGCAATCCCGCGCGGGTCGGCGTCGGATGGGGCCAGGAGGACCAAATGACCCATATCCTGTCCCGCCCGCCCTATAACCTGTCGCCCGAGGCCATCGCCTGGGTCGAGGCGACCAAATCCGCCCTGACGCCCGCGGAAAAGATCGGCCAGCTCTTCGTCTTTCACTCCATGGGCCGCGATCCGGACGAGCTGGATCGGCTGGCGCGGTTGAAGCCCGCGGGAATCACCCGGAATTTCTCGGGCGACCTGGCGTTCGAGGCGGGGTTCATGGAGGCGCTGCAGGGGCAGGCCAAGGTGCCGCTGCTGGTTTCGGCCGACCTGGAGGGCTCGCGGATGAGCCTGGGCGTCGGCACCGAGGTGCCGAACCCGATTGCCCTGGCGGCGGTGGGCGACCTTCAGGCCTCGCGGCAGGTGGCGGCGATCATGGCGGAGGAGGCGCGGGCCATCGGGATCACCTGGTCGTTCACGCCGGTCGTGGACCTGAACCAGGCCTGGCGCAGCGCCATCGTGGCGACGCGGGGCTTCGGGTCGGAAATTGCGACGGTGCAGGCGCAGGCCCTGGCGCAGATCGCGGAGTTCCAGGCGCGAGGGGTGGCTGCGACGGTCAAGCACTGGCCCGGAGAGGGCTTTGACGACCGCGACCAGCATTTGGTGACGACGATCAACCCTTTGTCGATGGATCAGTGGCGGGCGACTTTCGGGCGGCTTTACGCGGCGGCCATCGAGGCGGGGGTCATGTCGGTCATGTCGGCCCATATCGCCTTGCCCGCCTATGGCGGCGAAGGGGTGGAGGCTTACCGCCCGGCCTCGGTCAACCGGGCGCTGAACCTGGACCTGTTGCGCGGGGAGTTGGGGTTCAACGGCATCATCGTCTCGGATGCGACGCCGATGGGGGGCTTTGGCGCCTGGGGGCCGCGGGAGGAGATGCTGCCCGAGGTGATCGAGAACGGCTGCGACATCATCCTGTTTTCGACCGATGCCGAGGCGGATGTGGCGATCATCACCAAGGCGGTGGCGGAGGGGCGGATCAGCGCGGCGCGGCTGGATGAGGCGCTGACGCGCAGCCTGGGGCTGAAGGCCTGGGTGGGGCTGCACCGCGCCCCCTTCAAGGTCGACCGGGCGGCGTTGCGGCGGCCCGAGGCGGCGGAGGTGGCGCAAGCGGTGACCCAGCGGGCGCCGGTGCTGGTGAAGGATGTGAAGGCGACGCTGCCCCTGAGCCCGGCGAAGCACCGCCGGGTTCTGGTGATCTCGGGCGGGGTGGTGGTGCCTTTCGTGCCGCAGCCCCTGCCCTTCGATCTGCCGGAGATGCTGGCGGCGGAGGGGTTTGCGGTGACGCTTTACACCGCGGGGATGAAGCTGGAGCCCTCCGATTGGGATCTGGTGCTGTATCTCTTCGGCGAGGAGACGCTGTTGACCCGCGGCCGCATCCACCTGGACTGGCTGCGCCTGACCGGCCATTTCGGCGCGGCGATGGCGCGGCGCTGGCACGAGGTGCCGACGGTGATGATCTCTTTCGGCTGGCCCTATTACCTTTACGACGCGCCCCGGGTGCCCTGTTACATCAACGCCTGGGCCACGATGCCCTCGATGCAGAAGGCGGTGGTGGAGTGCCTGATGGGGCGGGCGGGCTGGAACCGCAACTCGCCGGTGGATGCGACTTGCGGGTTGGGGGATGCCTTGTTCTGAGGGGGCAGTCTTGCGGACAGCGCTGGAGGGGTTTCACACCCCTCCAGACCTCCCCGTGGGATATTTGAGCCAGTA
>CAMFIX010000256.1 GCA_945952425.1 uncultured Pseudorhodobacter sp.
ACCTTTACGGCGCGGAATACGGGCTGAACCCGCGGTCGGATGCGTTGCTGATGCAGTCGGGCTTCCGGTATCTCTTCTCGAACTTCCGCCTGCAGAAGCTGCAATGAGCTTTCTGCGCGTGGTGAACTATCACCTGACACCCCGGCACCTGGCCGGGGTCTACGACCGCGAATTCGCCGCCCTGGCCGCGGCTTACGCCCCGGTGACCGAGGACGACCTGGCCGCCTATCTCGCCACCGGCTGCTGGAGCAAAGACCGCCCCGGCGTCCTGCCGGTCTTTTACAACGGCTATGCCAACAATTACGACGTGGCCCGGCCCCTGCTGGATCGGCATGGGCTGGTGGGCTGGTTCATGGCGGTGCCGGGCTTTACCGACGCCCCCGACCAGCGCGCCTTTGCCGCCGCCCATAACCTGACGCTCTCCGACGAGGGCCCCCGCCAGGCGCTGAGCTGGGAAGAGATGGCGGCGCTGGACGGCCCGCATGTGATCGCCAGCCACACACGCAGCCACTCCCGCGTCTCTCTGGACGACCCTGGGCGCTTGCGCGACGAGATCCTCGGCGCGCAGGAGGATTTCATCCGTCACTTGGGCCATCCCGTCCGCGCTTTCGCCTGGCTTTTCGGCGGCAAATATGGCGAGAACCCCGCGGCCGACCGATGGGTGGACCAGGCGGGATACGACTTCCTGTTTTCGATCCTCGCCCTGCAGCTTTTGCCTAGGCGCTGAGGATCAGAAGCCCCGCCCCTGTCGTCGTCGAAAGCTGCGCCGCCTCGGCCAGGACCAAGGTCTGCCCGGCCGCGACCGCCACCCCGCCGCAGGTGATGGCGCCGCGGGCCACGTGGACCAAGGCTTCGACCCCCGCGCCGCCCAGCTCCATCCCGGCGCCGGGGGCCAGGTCGATCAGCTGCCAGCGCAGGTCTTCGCCCTCGGCCTCGCGCCCCTCGATCACGGCCGAGGGGATGCGGCCCTCCGCCTCGGCCCTTGCATAGGCCACCACACAGGGGGTCAGGGGCGTCAGCCGATAGGCATGGTCGGGCGTCATGTAAAGCGCCCCGCCCGGCCCAAGCTCGGCCTCCAGCGCATGCGGCCCGTCGATGGCCATCGCGAAACGGCCTTCCAGCGCGGTGATGAAAACCTCGTCCACCTCGCTTTCGCCATGGATCGCGGGGCCGGGTTCGAAACGGTAGATGCGCAGCGACTTCAGCCGTTGAAAGCCGGTGAGCCTTTGGTCGATATCGACGGGGCGCGGGCAGGGGCCGACGCCGGGAAGGTCGATCATGCGGGCGGGGTCGGGGAAAATCAGCCGCATGTCAGGCGAACTGCGGCAGATGTTCGCGGTGCCCCGCAATCAGCGCATCGGCGAGCTGCGTGGCCTTGTCGGGGTCCGCCACCGTGCCATCGGCCAGCAAAGCCTCGACCATCAGCTTGCGCGAGCCCTTGACCGCCGCATCCACCGTCACCTCCACCGCCTCGATCTTGGCGTTCAGCTTGGCCACCAGCGCGGGCGGCAAGGGGTCGGCCTGCAGCGCCGCAAAGCCCCCCGCCACGGCAGAGGCATTGCATTCCACCACCGCCTCGCGCGGCAGATAGCCCGCCTGGCCGGTGTTCGGCAGGTTGACCGAGAACACATCCCGCCGGTCGTGGATCAGCGATTGCATGATCTGCAACAATTGCTCGCTTTCGCCCGGCACATTCTCGTAATAGCTGACCGGAAGGGGGTCGGGAGAATGGGCGATGGCCAGCATGTCGGCATACCAGGTGTCCCCAAGCGCGATGCGGGCGTCGATGGGGAAGGCGTCGCGGCCAAGGACATGGCCGTGATAGGCGCCGCCCGGGAAGCGTTCAGGGAAGAACTCCACCGCATGGCGGTCCATCGCGCAGGGGAAGACGCCGTATTGCCGCAGGATGCCCCAGCTGAAGGGATCGTCGGCCCAACGCGGCGGGCGGCCGGTCACGATATTGTCCCAGCCGGATTTCCCGGCGATCTCGGCGGCAAGCCCCGGTTCCTGCTGGGACAGCCGCGCCTGGATCACCGGCAGGGCATCGGCGCCGTCCAGCCGCAGGCGGGTCAGGAAGGTCAGGTGGTTCAGCCCGATCCCGAAAGAGGTGATGCGCCCCGGCTCCACCTCCAGGAACTTCGCGATCTGGCCTTCCACATGGGTGACGCCGTGGCAGAGCCCCACGACCGGCACGCCGGTTTCGCGGCGGATGGCGCGGCAGATCGCGGTCATCGGGTTGGAATAGTTGAAGAACCAGGCGGAGGGGCACAGCTCTTCGACGTCGCGCGCAATGGCCAGCATCTGCGGGATCATCCGCATCGCCCGGCTGATGCCGCCGGGCATCGCCGTATCGCCCACCGGCTGGAAGATGCCATGGGCCCGCGGGATCTCGATGTCGCGCTGCCAGCCCTGGCGCCCGCCGACCGCAATGGTCGTCACCACGAAATCGGCGCCGGGCAGCACCTGACGCCGGTCCGTCGTGGCGGTGACCTTGATCGCCGCCCCCTTGGCCGCCAGCATCTTGGCCACCAGCTTGTCGACCGCCGCCAGCGTCACCGGGTCGATGTCGACCAGCGCGATCTCCCACAGATGCGCCTCGCCGGCCAGGATGATGTCGGCCACCAGCCTTTGGGTAAAGACCGTGCTGCCCGCCCCGATCAGCACCAGTTTGAACATGGCCATAAGCCGCTCCTGCCTTGGGTAAGTTGCGGTCAGGATAGGCCGAAGCGATCAAAAGTCCATAGAATTCTGATTGTTTTTGCGCGCAACCTGCGAGAGACTGCCGAAATGCCGAGGGGGAGCCTGACATGATCCGCGCCGAACGTCACGAACGCATCCTGGCCGAGCTGGCCCGCCGCGGCACGGTCAGCGCGCAGGATCTGGCGGGGCTTCTGGAGGCGTCGCTGGCCACGGTGCGCCGCGACATTGCCGACCTGGACGAGGCCAAGTCGCTGACCCGCACCCATGGCGGGGCGACGCTTCTGCAGGGGCGCGAGGAATTGCCCTTCGATGCCAAGGTGATGGCCTATCTGCCCGAGAAACGGCGGATCGGGGCGCAGGTGGGCTCGATGCTGGAGACGGGCGCTATGATCGGCCTGGGCGGGGGCACGACTGTGATGCAGATCCTGCCCGCGATCCTGCGCAAACGGCTGAAAGTGGTGACGACGGCGATCAACGTGGCGCTGGAACTCCGCCACGCGCCCGAGGTCGAGGTGACGCTGACCGGGGGCACCCTGCGCCCCCGCACCGCCGAGATGGTGGGCCATGTCGCCGAGCGCACCTTGCGCGACATCAACATCGACGTGGCGGTGATCGGGGTGGATGGAATCGATGCAGGCGCAGGGCTGACGACCTATGACAGTTCGGAGGCCTATGTGAACCGCGTGATGCTGGAACGCGCCCGCGAGGTCTGGATCGCCGCCGACCATTCGAAATTTGGCCGCATCCTGCCCGCGCTGATCTGCCCGACCTCCCGCGTCAGCCGCATCGTGACCGACACCGGCGCCACCCCGGCGATGACCGCCGAAGTCGCGGCGCTCGGCATCGAGATCCTGCGGGTCTAGGGGCGCGCATCACGCACCAAGGCCTCCCCCTCTTTCATACTGACCCAAATACTCCCTTCCTACCGCCCCCCGCTGACCGGCAGGATCGCCCCGGTCACATAGCTCGCCTTGTCGGACAACAGCCAGACCACCGCTTCGGCCACCTCGTCCGCCCGGCCCGCCCGGCCCATCGGCACCGTGGCCATCAGCCGCCCGAGTCGGTCGGCCTCGCCCGTCGATTTCTGCATGTCGGTGTCGATCAGCCCCGGACGGACCGCATTGACGCGGATGCCCTGGCCCGCGACCTCCTTGGCCAGCCCCACCGTCATCGCCTCGACCGCGCCCTTGGAGGCCGCGTAATCCACTGCCTCGCCCGGAGCGCCCAAAGCCGCCGCCATGGAGGAGAGGTTGACGATGGCGCCCCCCTGCCCTGCCCGGATCATGCAGCGCAGGGCCTCGCGCGCGGCCAGGAAGGCGCCGGTCGTGTTGGTGGCGAAGACCTGCTCCCAGCGCGGCAGGCCGATGTCGGCCAGGCGGCTGGTGCGCTCCAGGATACCCGCGTTGTTCACAAGCCCGCCGATGGGCCCCAGCGCGGCCTCGGCCGCAGCGAAAAGGCCCGCGACATCGGCCTCGCGGCTCATGTCGCCCTGCAGCGCGAGGGCGGTGCCGCCCTCGGCGCGGATCGCGGCCACCACCGCCTCGGCCGTAGCCACCGCGCCCTTGTAATTCACCACCACCCGCCAGCCGTCCCGCGCCGCCAGCCGCGCGCAAGCCGCCCCGATGCCCCGCGCACCGCCCGTCACCACCAAAGTCCGCATCATCGCCTCCGCTTGTCGCCCCAACCTAGGCGCGGCCCCCGGGAAGGTCAAAGCCGCACGCATCCTGTGCGCGCCGCGCCGTTGCCCTGCCCGCCCGCGACGCTTAGCTATGCGCCAGATCCAAAAGGAACCCCGCCCATGAAAAAGATCGGCTTTCTGTCCTTCGGCCATTGGTCCGACCAGCGCGGCTCGGCCACCCGCAGCGCCGGGGATGCGCTGTTGCAGGCCATCGACCTGGCCGTCGCCGCCGAAGAGCTCGGCGCGGATGGCGCCTATTTCCGCGTCCACCATTTCGCGCGCCAGCATGCCAGCCCCTTCCCCCTCCTGTCGGCCATCGCCGCCCGCACCAAAAGGATCGAGATCGGCACCGGCGTCATCGACATGCGCTATGAAAACCCGCTCTATATGGCCGAAGACGCGGGCGCCGCCGATGTGATCTCGCGCGGACGCCTGCAGCTTGGCATCAGCCGCGGCTCGCCGGAACAGGTGATCGATGGCTGGCGCTATTTCGGCTATGCGCCGCAGGAAGGCCAGACCGACGCCGACATGGGCCGGCAGAAGGCGGAGATCTTCCTCGACGTTCTCAAGGGCGAAGGTTTCGCCCAGCCGAACCCGCGGCCGATGTTCCCCAATCCTCCGGGCCTTTTGCGTCTGGAGCCGCATTCCGAAGGCTTGCGCGAGCGCATCTGGTGGGGCGCAGGCTCCAAC
>CAMFIX010000257.1 GCA_945952425.1 uncultured Pseudorhodobacter sp.
CAACACGCTCGACTTCATCGTCCATGCCATCGGCTTCTCCGACAAGAACGAGCTGCGGGGCCGCTATGTCGATACCTCCCGCGCGAATTTCGCCATGACGATGGACATTTCGGTCTACAGCTTCACCGCGGTGGCCCGGCGCGCGGCGGCACTGATGGAGGCGGGGGGCAGCCTCTTGACCCTGACCTATTACGGCGCCGAAAAGGTCATGCCGCATTACAATGTGATGGGGGTCGCCAAGGCGGCGCTGGAGGCTTCGGTCAAGTATATGGCCGAGGATCTGGGCAAGGACGGCATCCGGGTCAATGCGATCTCGGCCGGGCCGATCAAGACGCTGGCCGCCAGTGGCATCGGCGATTTCCGCTACATCATGAAGTGGAACGAGCTGAACTCGCCGCTCCGCCGCAACGTCGATCAGGAAGAGGTCGGCAAGGCCGCGCTTTACCTGCTCTCCGATCTGGGCAGCGGCACGACCGGCGAGAATCTGCATGTCGATGCCGGCTATCACGTCGTCGGCATGAAGGCGGTGGATGCGCCCGACATCGACGTGGTGACGGGCCGCAAGGAATGACCGGCCGCAAGGACTGAGCTTTCCGAAAAAGGCCCCGGCAGAGCGGGCGTCCGGGGCTCGATGCCCCGGATGCCCGCCCCCATTCCAGGAGTGACAGATGACCCTCGCCGCCTTCCTCGGTTTCTGCTTCCTGACGCTGCTGGGTGCGATCTCGCCCGGGCCCGCGGTGCTGATGTCGGCCCGCACCGGCCTGACCGAGGGCTTCCGCACCGGCACCTTCCTCGCCATGGGCATCGGCCTTGGCGCCTGTTTCTGGGCGACCTGCGCCATGTCGGGCCTGGGCGTCGTCTTCCACTACGCCCCCTGGGCGCTCACCACGCTGAAGCTCGGCGGCGGCGCCTTTTTGATCTTCACCGGCATCAAGCTCTGGCGCCACGCGCGCGAGCCCCTGGCCGAGGGCCCGCAGTCCGAAACCCCGCGCACCGGGGCTTCGGCGCTCTGGCTCGGCATCGTGACCCAGCTGACCAACCCCAAGCCCGTGGTGGTCATGTCGGCCATCTTCCTTGGCACCGTGCCGCCCCATACGGCGCTTTGGCAGTATGCCGCGCTCCTGGCCGTCATATTCGTGAACGAAACTGCCTGGAACATGTCGGTTGCCCGCATCTTCTCGCTTGACCGGACGCGGGCGCGGTATATCAGCCTGAAGACCGTACTGGACCGCCTGTTCGGGGGGATGCTGTTCCTCTTCGGGCTGAAGGTGGCCGCGACCTGAGGGACACCATGATCGACCGCCTGCCCCATGAGAAAGGCTTCCACGTCAGCTGGGACCAGATCCACCGCGACGCCCGCGCCTTGGCCTGGCGGCTGGATGGCAAGGGGCCGATGAACGGCGCCTGGAAGGCGGTGGTCGGCATCACGCGGGGCGGCCTGGTGCCCGCGATGATCGTCTCGCGCGAGCTGGACATCCGCGTCGTCGATACGATCAGCGTGAAATCCTATCACTCCGGCGGCGGCGCGGCCGATCAGCGCAGCGAGGCGGTGGTCACCAAGGCGCCCCAGGCCGAGCTGATGGGCGACGGGACGGGCATTCTCATCGTCGATGACCTGGTCGACAGCGGCAAGACGCTGGAGCTGGTGCGTGCGCTCTATCCCAACGCCCATTTCGCCACCGTCTATGCCAAGCCCAAGGGCAAGCCGATGGTGGACAGCTACATCACGGAAGTGTCACAGGATACCTGGATATTCTTCCCCTGGGACATGGCCTTGCAATATGTCCAGCCGTATCGGGGACAGGACTGAGATCATGAAGATCAACCCGGCCAGCCGGCTCGGCCGCTGGCTGCACTGGCTGTTCGAGGCGAGCCTGGTCGTCAAGGGCCTCCTGGCGGGCGGCGAGAGCCTGGGCGGGCTCGGTCTCTTGTTCACGCCCAACCTGACCGTGCTGACCTTCGTCGGCTGGCTGATGCACAACCACCTGACCGAATCTCCCCATGCCGACATGGCCGAGGTCGTCCGCGGGCTCGCCGCCAGCTTCACGGTCAGCGACCAGCATTTCTATGCGCTGTATCTTTGCGGCCATGGCGCGGTGAAGCTTGCGATGGTGGTGATGCTGGCGCGCCGCGTGCTCTGGGCCTATCCCGGCGCCATGGTCCTGCTGGCGGGCTTCGTGGCCTATCAGTTCCACGAATTCCTCGGCGCGGGACATCTGGGCTTCCTGGTGCTGTCGGTGCTGGACGGGTTCATGATCGGCCTCGTCTGGCGGGAATGGAACGTGCTGCGGCTGAAGGGGACCGTGGCGGCTTGACGAAGGCGGGGGCAGCCGCCCCCACACACCCGCCTTAGGGGGAGCACGCTCCCCCTAAGAACCCCCGTGGATATTTTTGGACCAATGAAATGGGGGGAGCGCCTTTCGACGGTCGCAAAGGGAGTATTTGGGCAAGTATGAAAGGGAGAGCGCGCCTCTCTCGTCCTTTCACATTTGCACAAGTATCCCCGGGCGGCGCGCCTTCTGAGCCGGTTGGCGGCACGCCAGAGGCGAGATGAAAATCTTGCGCGCAAGCGCGCCTTTCGGCAGCGGTTGCAGGCGGCGCCGCGGCTTGGCATCTTGGGGCCCATGATCCGTCTCGCCCCCCTCCCCGCTTCGCTGCCCTCCACCGTCCCTTTCACCGGCCCCGAGACGCTGGAGCGGCGTTCAGGCCGACCCTTCGCCGCCCGGCTCGGCGCCAACGAGAGCCTCTTCGGCCCCTCTCCCCGCGCCGTCGCCGCCCTGCAGGCCGCGGCGCAGGAGGCCTGGATGTATGGCGACCCCGAGGCGCATGACCTCAAGGCCGCCATCGCGGCGCATTACGGCGTGACCCCCGGCCATGTCGTGCCGGGCGAGGGGATCGACGGGCTTCTCGGCCTGACCTGTCGGCTGATGCTGGCGCCGGGCGATGCGGCGGTGACCTCGGCCGGGGCCTATCCGACCTTTGCCTTCCATGTCGCGGGCTTCGGCGGCCTCTTGCACCGCGCGCCCTATCGCGGCGCGCATGAAGACCCCGAGGCGCTGGTCGCGCTGGCGCGGCAAACCGGCGCGCGGCTTTTGTACATCGCCAATCCAGACAACCCGATGGGCTCGCATCACCCCGGCGCCGCCATCGCCGCCATGCTGGACCAGTTGCCCGAGGGCTGCCTGATGCTGCTGGACGAGGCCTATGTCGATCTTGCCCCCGAGGGCACCGCGGCGCCGATTGCGCCCGATGACCCAAGGGTGATCCGCTTTCGCACCTTCTCCAAGGCCTATGGGCTCGCAGGCCTGCGGCTGGGTTACGCGCTGTGTGCGCCCGAGCTTGCGGCGAGCTTCGACAACGTGCGCAACCATTTCGCCCTCGGTCGGCCGGTGCAGGCCGCAGGCATCGCAGCACTTTCGGACGGCGCGCACCTGGCCGCCGTCCGGGCCTGGGCCGAAAGCGCGCGGGTGCGGCTGAACGCCATCGCGCGGGAGAACGGGCTGATCCCCCTGCCCTCGGCCACCAATTTCGTCACGATGGATGCCGGGCGCGACGGAGACCATGCCCGCGCCCTGGTGCAGGCCTTGGCGGAGGAAGGCATCTTCATCCGCATGCCGGGCATAGCCCCCTTGGACCGCTGCATCCGGGTCAGCCTCGGCGATGCGGCCAGCCTGGACCTCTTCGCCGCGGCCCTGCCGAAGGCCCTGGCCCGCCTCTAATTATTCCGCCGCGAGGTCCGGGTTCGCGGGCCCCAGAGCAGGCGCAGCCCCGCCCTTGGCCTCGCCCTTCACCGCCGCGCCCAGCTGCGGCACGGCCGGCGCCAGAGAGGCCGTCAGGGCCGCAGGCGTCACTCCCTCGATCCGGGGCGCCAGCTCCAAGGGGCGCTCGGCCCCGCGGTCCATCGTCGCGATCGACTCGCATTCGGCATCGGGCAGGCTGCGGCGGAAGACGAGCATGTTCTGGTAGGTCGTCTTCGACCCCGTCAGCCCGACCCGCTCTTCCACCGGCAAAGTGTCCGAGCGCTGGTATTCCCAGCCCTCGCGCCCGAGCTTGTTCATCATCTGGGTCAGCGCCAAGGCGAAGCGTTCTTCCGTCGTCTTGACGCCCCGCGCCTTCTCTCCCCGGCGCGGAGCCGGAACGACGCGGTATTCATAACAGGACATGGCCCACACCCCAAGGACTTGCGGGCCTGGCGCCCGAGGCCCCGCTATAGCAAAGCGCGCGCCCGAGGCCAAGCGGGGCCGGGGTCACGCCTGCGCCAGAGTGGCGGAAATCCCATGCGGCACTTCCACCAGATCGACCGTGTGGTGCCCCTTCTGCCCGCCATCGGTGCGCAAGCTCCCGATCACCGGGGCGATGTCGCCGTAATCGCGCCCCTGGCCCACGGCGAGGTGATCGGCCCCGGCCCAGCAGGCATTGGTCGGGTCATAGGCGACCCAGCCGGCCTCGGCCCCGACCCAGGCCGCGACCCAGGCATGCATCGCATCCGCCCCCTCCAGCCGCGGCTTGCCCGGCGGCGGCAGGGTGCGCAGATAGCCCCCGACATAGCCCGCGGGCACGCCCTGCGAGCGCAGCCCCGCGATCATGATCTGCGCCAGGTCCTGGCAGACCCCGCGCCGCAGCGCAAAGGCGACCGAGGGCGGCGTGTCGACCTCGGTCGCCTTGGCGTCGAAGGTCATATGGGCGTGAAGCGCGCGGCCCAGGGCCTCGACCGCCGCGCGGGTGGTCTCGGCCCCCGCCATCGCCTTGGCGGCAAAGCCCGCGATGGCCGCATCCGGCGCAATCCGGGGCGAGGCGCCGCGGCCGTGATGCGGCGACAGGGGGCCGATATCCGCGACCTGCGCCAGCTCGGCGGCCAACCCCGCAAGCGGCGGCGACATGTCCAGCCCCGAGCCCTGGTCCTGGCGCGCGACCCGGGCGGTCAGCTCGATCCGGCAGGCGGTCAGGCCGGGGGGCATCACCACCTCGACCACTTCGGTGCCCCAGAAATCGGTGAAATGGCGCCGCTCTTTCGGCGTAGGCGTCACGGTCAGCTCTTGCGCCAGAAGGCCCTGCCCCGG
>CAMFIX010000258.1 GCA_945952425.1 uncultured Pseudorhodobacter sp.
CATCCAGCCGATTTCCGGGTCTCGACCCACGATGATCGTGTCGGTGTGGTGGCGGGCGTGGGACCAGCGCCAGCTGACCGGGTTGCGCATCACCTGGAAGCTGGCGATGTGATAGACGACATCGTTCATCCAGCCCGTGCGGAAGGCCGTCCCATGGCCGCATTCGTGCCAGCGACTGTCGCAGGCGCTGCCATAGAGCACCCCATAGGCCAGCCAGAAGGGCACGCAGGCCCAGCTGCCCCAGAAGTAAATCCCCCCCGCCGCCGTCAGGATATGCGCGGCGATCCAGATCGCCGTGTCGCGGATCGCGGGCCCGTCCTTGCGCGCCATCAGCTCTTTCATCACCTTGCGGGGGATGTCCGAGTGATACCATTCCGCCGAGGCGAGGCCCAGTTCCTTGGCACTCTCGGAGGAGGCGCCGGTCAGCGTATAGTCGCGTTGCGTGACGAGTGTTTCGGGGTGGGTCAGATCGGTCATCAGGTCACACTTTTCTGAGGGGTCGGAAATTCCCGGTGATCTCGGGGTAATCGGTGTCGGGTTGGGGGTGGATCGCGCGGATGGCGGCCTCTGCCGCCGCAAGGTCGGTCAGCACGGTGAAACTGGCGTCGTAGGCGCGCGCCTCTTGCGGGCCAAGCCAGATCATCTCTCCGCGGTCGCGGGCGGCCTGGTCGCCGAGGACATGGTGGGTGGAAGGCTCCAGCCCGAGCGCATAGCCGCCCTCCTGGAAGTGCTGCCATTGGTAAAGGCAGGGCAGCTGATCCTTGCGCGTCGTCAGTTGCAGGCCAAGGCCAAGGTCGTCGTTCAGAAGGGCAACGGGGGTTTCCTGCCCGGCGGTCTCGTGCTGCCAGACCTGCTCGGCGAAATGGGGCTGCGGGCCAGGCATGGTGCGATAGCCGACGCCCTGGTCGCGGTAGCGCGCGGCATGGGCGGCCCAGGGGCTTTCGGTGATCGGTGCGACATAGCGGGCGCCTTCGGCCAAGAGGGGGGCGCCGAGGTTGACGTGGTAAAAGAACATATGTGGCGTTTGCAGAAAGCCGGTGTTGACCACGCGGTCGCTGAGGCGGATCTCCTGGCCGCCAAGGTCGCATTCGACGCGGCGGTAAAGCGTCAGGTTCTCGCCGAAGGTCGCCGCCTGGCGGATTTCCCCTTCCGCCCAGAGGATGCAACGGTCGCCCTCCCAGCGCTCGCCGTATCCCGTCAGCCGGGCGGGGATGGTGGAGACGCGGCCGTGCAGCCCGTGGCGCACAGTCTTGACCCCGGGGTAGTTGTAGTTGTCGGCCGGAACCTCGGCGGGGCCCAAAGTATGGTCCAGCCCGCAGGTCACCAGCAGCCCGGTGAAGCTGCGGCCCCAGGAGAAACCGCCTTCGCCCTCATATTCGTGGAGGGAAGCATTCCGCAGCCCCGAAGGCCCCGACCAGTGCATCGGCACGCCTTGCCATTCCAGCTCCAGGATATCCATGGCGCGGTCGACGGCGACGGTGAACCGCAGGTTGCCCGCGCGGAATTCCAACAGGCGGATGCCGCGCTCCAGCCCGTCGCCAAGCGTCATCAGCCGCACGCCGCCAAAGGCGCGGGCGTCGCCGGACATGCGGGCCAAGTCCAGTCGAGACAGGGTTTTTCCGTAAAGCCTGGGCATCATTCCTCCGAAGGGACGCGCCCGGGGTCGGGCGCGCCGTTCATCAAGTTTCGCGGGTCATTACAACCCGTTCGCGCGCATCTTGTCTTCAAGGAATTTCTTCGACCGCGGCACGTCGGCCTCGTCGAGGTGCTCGACGATGATCGGGATGTTCGGGTGCTTCTGCGCCAGGCGCTTCAGATAGAGATCGTAGTTCAGTACCCCCATCCCCGGAGCATCCAGCGCAATCGCCCCCACGCCCCGGAAGGTATGCGAGGCCAGCGCGTCGTCATCCCCGATGTCGGCATGCTTCTCGGTCGTGTCCTTGGCGCGGGCCACGTCCTTGGCGTGCGCGATCTTCACCTTGTCGGCCAGCGTATCGAAGACCTGGTTCAGCACGCCGTCCATGTTGTCGATGTTGTGGTCCTCGAAATAGTTGGTCGGGTCCATCAAGAGGCCCAGGCCCGGATGATCGACGGCGGCGAACATCTTGACCGTCTCTTCGACGCTGCCCACCACGTTGTTCACATAGGTCTCCAAGAGGAACTGCGCGCCGTGGTCATAGGCGACCTGGGATAGCTCCTTGATGGCGGCGGCGCAGAGGTCGAAGCCTTCCTGCGTCTTGTTCTTGGGGTCGGACATCCATTCGGATTCGGTGTTGAAGGTGCCGGTTTCCGAGATGACGTAAGGAGTCCCGAAGTCGCGCGCCCAGCGGATGATCTCTTTCAGCCGCTCCATGTTGGCCTTGCGATGGGCCAGGTCGGGGTGGATGATGTTGGTATAGCCGCTGATGCAGCAGATCGGCAGGTCGTGGTTGCGGAAGGTGTCGCGGACCTGTTTCGCCTTGGCCTTGGTGATCTGGCCGAAGCCAAGGTCGATGTCCTTGAAATGCAGGTCCAGCTGCACGGTGTTGAAGCCGTGGCTGCGGATGCGACGGGCGCTTTCCTCCAGCCCGTAGGGGAAATAGCCGGTGAAGATGCCGGATTGGAACATGGGTGCCTCCCTTTAGATTTCAGACAGTTGGACGGTGCGGTGTTCGGCGATGGCCCGATAGCCCGCCTCGATCAGGGCCACGGTCTTGACGTTGTCGGCGACGGTCAGGGCCGGGGCCTCTCCGGTGGCCACGGCGTGTTGCAGCTGCTCCATCACGCCCTTGAAGGCATGGGGGAACCAATGGGTGTCCCAGCTGGGGGTGATCCATTCGCCGGTGGCCTTGGTGGCGTAGCTGAGCGTCGAGGGCTTGCCCGTCGGCCAGCCGATGGAGCCCTTGGCCACCCCTTCCGTGCCCTCCACCCGGAAGGTGATGTGCTGGTCGTCGGGGTAGCCCTTTTCGCGCGGGCCGGACCAGACGTCTTCCAGGCTGACGGCCATCAACCCGCTGTCCCAGCGCAGGGTGGAGACCGTGATGCCGTCCTGGTGCGGGAACTGGGTGCGGGGGTCGGTGCGGGTCTGGGTCGTGATCTCGGACGGATCGCCGAAGAGGAACCGCAGCACGTCGAGGTGATGGACCGACATGTTCGACAGGGTCAGCCGGTCATAGCCCTTCAGGAAGTCCTGCCAGTGCGGGATGGCGTGCATGTCGATCTGGGCGAAGACCGGGGTGCCCAGCACGCCCGCGTCCAGCAGTTGCTTCAGCACCCGCATCGACTGGTCGTAACGCATGTTCTGGTTGACACTGAGGATCTTGCCCGCCGCCGCCGCCTCATCCCGCAGCGCGCGGGCTTCCTCCAGCGTCAGGGCCAGGGGCTTTTGCGCCAGGATGCCCTTGATGTGGGGCTGCCGCAGGGCCGCGCGGATCAGGGCGGGCTGCAGGTCGGGCGGATAGGCGATGTCGAGGATCTGGACATTGGCATCCTCGATCAGCGCCTCGGGCGTATCGTGAACCCGGCCGATGCCATAGCGCGCCGCGACGCCCTCGGCCTTGGATTTCGTGCGGCTGGCGATGGCCACCACCGGGAAGCCTGCCTCCTTGTAGGCGGCGAGGTGGCATTCGGCCATGATCATCCCCGCGCCGATGCAGCCGATGGGGATATGCTTGGTGCGGATCGCGGGATCGGGGTGGAAGTCCATGTCAAGCTCCTGTCAGGCGATGGCCGTCGGCGGTGAACGGATGGATGCGGGTGGCGGAAAGCGTCGCCCGGGTGCCGGGCTGAAAGGCGGGCTGGCCGCGCAGAAGGGCGCGAAAGGTCTCGGCCCCCTGGGTCAGGGTCAGGACGGTGTAACCGCCCAAAGGCTCGACCGCGGTGATCGTCGCGGCCCCATCGGCGGCGGGGGTCACGGTCAGATCCTCGGGCCGGATGCCGGTCTGCGGCGCGGGGCCGAAGGCGGGGTCGGTCGTCAGGTTCATCGGCGGAGAGCCGAGAAGCCGGGCAGCATAGGGCGAGGCGGGGTGGTCGTAAAGTTCGGAGGGCGTGCCGATCTGCACGATGCGACCGCGGTCCAGAACGGCCATGCGGTCGGCGACCGACATGGCCTCTTCCTGGTCGTGGGTGACATAGACCAGGGTCCGGCCAAGCGCGGTCTGGATGCGCTTCAGCTCCACCCGCGCCTCTTCGCGCAGGCGCGCGTCCAAAGCTGAAATCGGGTCGTCCATCAGATAGGCGGCGGGGTCGCGCACCAGCGCCCGGGCTATGGCGACCCGCTGACGCTCGCCGCCCGAGAGTTGGGCGGGGGGCTTGTGCAGGATATGGGTGATGTGGAGCTTCTCGGCCACCTCTGCCACGCGGGCGGCGATCTGGGGCTCGGGGAGGCGGCGCTCTTCCAGCGGGAAGCGGATGTTGCCCTTGGCGGTCATGTGGGGGAAAAGCGCGAGGTTCTGGAAGACCATCGCGACATTCCTTTCGGCCACGCCGCGGGCGGGGCGGCCGTCGATCAGGATCTCGCCGCTGTCGGGGGTTTCCAGGCCCAGGATCAGCCGCAGGATCGTCGTCTTGCCGCTGGAGGGCGGGCCGAAGAGGCAGAAGAACGCGCCGTCCTCGACCAGGAAAGAGGCCTCGCGCACGGCCTGAACCGTGCCGTAAGCCTTGGAGACATTGCGGAATTCGATCGAGGCCATCAGATGCGCACCCCCTTGGCGTCGAAAAGGCAGGGCTTGGCCGCCGTGAAACCGACCATGCCCGAGGGGATCTCGGTGCCCGCCGGGAAGACGGCCTTGACGGGCCCGAGGTGGACGATGACGCGCGCGCCGATGCGTTCGACGAAGGTGACGGGCAGGCGCAGGGGCGAGGTCGGGTCCAGCGTGACCTCCTCGGGGCGGAAGCCGTAAGTGACCTCTCCGGTCGCGGGGCCGGGCAGCGGCGGGGTCAGCCCGATCTCGCCCAGGTCGACCCGCCCGCCCTCGGCCCTGCGGCCGGGCAGCAGGTTCATCCCCGGAGAGCCGAGGAACCGCGCCTGTCTCTTATACACATCTGACGCTGCCGACGATATGCAGTGTGTAGA
>CAMFIX010000259.1 GCA_945952425.1 uncultured Pseudorhodobacter sp.
AGATCATGCCTAGTCTCGTGGGCTCGGAGATGTGTATAAGAGACAGGCACCATCGTCGAGGGCGAGGCTTTGTTCAACGACGCCGCCGCCATCGCCATGTTCGGGCTCTTCCTCGACATGGTTCTGAACGGCTCTGGTTTCGACCTTCTGACGGCGGGGCGACAGTTCCTGCTGACGCTGATCGGCGGCGCGGCTTTCGGCTATGTGCTGGCGCGGATTTGCGGCTGGCTGATCGGCGTCCTGCAGGATTCGGTCACGACCGAGGTCACGCTGACCATCGCCCTGGCCTATATCACCTTCGTCGTCGGCAACGAGGTCTTGGGCATCTCCGGCGTGGTCGCCACGGTCACCGCGGCCATCGTCATCGGCACGCTCGGGCGGACAAGGGTTTCGCCGGGGTCGTGGGAGGTGCTGAAATCGGTCTGGGAACATCTGGATTTCTGGGCGACCTGCCTGATCTTCGTGACCTCCGCCATGTATGTGCCGCAGGCGCTGTCTTCCTTCGACTGGGGCGATGCCCTGAATGTCGCGGTCGTCTTTGCCGCGGCGCTTTTCGCGCGGGGGCTGGTGATCTGGGGTCTTCTGCCCTCTTTCGCGGTGATCGGCGCGTCCGAGCCGCTGAGCCAGGGGTACAAGGCGGTGCTTTGGTGGGGGGGGATGCGCGGCGCGGTCACCATCGCGCTGGCGCTCGCCACCGCGGCGACCGAGGGCATTCCGGGGCCCTTGGGTCACATGGTCGTCTCGACCGCCATCGGCTATGTCATCGCGACGCTGGTCGTCAACGGGCTGACCCTGCGGCCAGTGATGAATGCGCTGAAGCTGGACAAGCTGGGCGAACATGACCGGGCGATCCGCAACCGCATCCGGCTTTTGGCGCGGCGGCGGGTGATGAGCGAGCTGGAAGGCGTCATGGCCGTCCTGGGGCCCGGCGGCGAAGAGATCATCCGCTCGGTCCTGCCCAATGCCAGGGATGCCCTGCGCTTTGCCGATCTCGACCCCGAGCGGCGGCTTTACATGGCGCTGGATGTCTGGTGCCACCACGAATACGAGGCGATCCTCGGCGCGCGGGAAAAGGGCGTCCTGTCGCGCCGCCATGCCGATACGATGCGCCACCAGGCCGACCGCTTCCAGCAGGCGCTGCGTTCGGTCGGCGCCGAGGGCTATCGCGCCGAGATCGAGCGTCACCGCACCGTGCCCATGACGCTGCGGCTGGCCTTCCGGGTCTATCGGCTGACCGGCTGGCAGCGCCCGCTGACCGAGGCGATCAGCGACCGGCTGGGGCATCTTCTGGGCGAGACGATCATCCTGTCCGAGCTGATGAAGGGCGCCAAGGACCGCGGCGACCGGCTGTTCCTGCATGAAACCGCCGACGAGCTGCGCAAGATGCTGGCCGCGCGGCTGGCGCATGTCGAGGCCGAGACCCGCTCGCTCGACCGCGCCTTCCCCGAGTTCTCCACCGCGATGCGGCGTCGCCAGATGGCCCTGATCGCGCTGGGGCTGGTGGAAAGCGAGTTCCGCAAGCACCTGTCGGAATCGACCATCTCGGCCGATGTCTTCGACGACCTGGAGGGCGAGCGGCGCGACATGGCGGGCAAGTTCGCCCGCACGCCCGACCTGAAGCTCGCCGGCGCGATCCGCAAACGCACGGCCGAGATGTTGCACAACGTCAAACCGGGCGGCCTTGGCGCAGGGCTGTTTCGCAAGGCGCAGGCCGCGACCTATTTGGCCTATCCGGGCGAGTGGCTGGAGATGGGGCGTTTCCCCGGCAAGCTCTTTTGCGTCATCACCGGCACGGTGCAGGCGCAATGCGACGGGACGACGGTGGCGCTGGCCGAGGGCGATGTCTTCGGCGCGGGCGAGCTGCCCGACCGTTGCCACCGCGCGCAACGGGCGATGGCCACGGGCTATGCCAGCCTCGCCCTGGTCGAGGCGGCGAGTTTCGTCCGCAAGCCCCGGCCGCACAAGGCGAAGGCCGAGTAAAGCGCGCCCGAATCACCCCTCACGGCGGCCGGGAAACCCGCTTCCCTGCGGTCGCTGCACAAGAGAACACCCTTCTCCCTCGAGGCCGGAAAAAACACGTGTAAGTTAGTCGTTTTTTTACGACGGCTCTGGCATGCTGTCCCGACGCCCGCAAAGGAGGCCCCCTTGTCGCATCATGACCTCGCCCTGAACGCGCCCGAGCCGGTCGCCCCCAACCTGGCCGACCTTGCGCCCCAGGCGCTGAATGGCGCCGCCGCGGCGTTGCTCTGGCCGCTGTTGCACCCGGACGAGCCTGGGGCCGATGCGACCGACCGCCGTCTCGTCGCGGCCTTTGCCGAGGCCTTGCGCGCCGAGGACGGCCCGGCACAGCGTATCCTGGCGGCGGGCCCGGGCGGGGCAGGGCTCTTGCGGCTGATCCGGATCGAGGCCGAGGGCGCCTCGCGGCCGGGCATCTACGGCAGGCTTTCGGGCCATGCGACGGCGCATGACCTCGATGGGCCGATCTGGCGCGCCGATGCCGACCTGCGCGCCGCGCTCGGGCCGCGCCGCGCCGCCGCGCTGGAATTTGCCCATGTCCTGGCCACCCATCCCGCCGACCAGTCGCGCGCCGAGATGCTGGCCGCGGGCTGGTCGGCGGCCGAGACCGAGACGCTGGCCCGCGTCGTCCTGTTGGCCGTGCTGGCGGGGGGCGGGCTGCCTGTCCCGGCGGCCACTGCGCAGCGCCCCGCGCCGGAGCCCGCCCCCGACCTCTGTCGCCGCGCCGCCCTCCGGCTCGACCGGGTGCTGGCGGCCACCGATCCCAGCGACCTGGACCTCGCCGTCCACAACCTGCGCGCCACCCTCGCCGCGCTGGAGCCCGCAGCCGAAGCCGACCCCGCGCTGGCGCTTCTGCTCTGGCGTCTGCGCATCGTCGACCGCGCCTTCGGGGCCGAGCTCGTGACCGGCTTTGCCCGCCTGCAGGCCCTGACCGACCAGCTGCTCGCCCAGCCCGAGATCGTGGCGACCCTGCCCGATGCCGGCCCTTTCGTCGCCCAGCTGGCCGCGGCGCGCACCGCCGTCACCCACCCCGACCTCTCGCGCCTTTGGGCCCGCGCCTTCGGAGAGAACCGGATTCCCCAAGGCCGCCCAAGAACGGAAATCCATCTCCTTGGCAGGGCCGTCGTCCTCCGTTAGCCATCGGGGGGTCAGGAAAGGACCGCAGCGATGGACAGGATGGGTGCCGAGCCGGAGCTTTTGACGATCAGCGCGGTGGCAGAGCGCTTGCGGTTGATCCGGATGGTCTCGCAGCAGCGGCGCTACAAGGGGCGCGCGACGCCCGAGCTGCCCTCGCGCCCCGAGGTCATCGGCCTGGCCGACCAAGTGATCTCGGCGCTCTATCCGCGCCATTTCGGGCCCGCGGGCCTGACCCTGGCCGAAACCGACGCCTATGTGCTGCAAAGCCTGGCCCAGGTGCAGACCCGCCTGACCCGGCAGGCCTGGTTGGAGCTTTGCCTCGCGGAGCCGCAGCCCGAGCCCCGCGCCGCCCGTATCGCCGAACGTTTCATCTCCTCGCTCGTCCGCTTGCGCGACCTGCATGACACCGACATCGCCGCGGCCTTCGCGGGCGACCCTTCGGCGAAAAGCCTGGACGAGGTGGTCTTCTGCTTCCCCGGTGTCGCCGCGGTGCTGCGCCACCGGCTGGCGCACGAGCTTTGCAAGCTCGGCGTCCCGATGATCGCCCGCATTCTGGCCGAGCACGCCCATTCCACCACCGGCATCGACATCAACCCGGGCGCCGAGATCGGCCCGGCCTTCTTCATCGACCACGGCACCGGCGTGGTGATCGGCGAAACCGCGGTGATCGGGCGGAACGTGCGGCTTTACCAGCATGTGACCCTGGGGGCCAAGCGCTTCGAGGACGACGGCGAGGGCGGGCTGGTGAAGGGCCAGCCGCGCCATCCCGTGGTCGAGGACGATGTGGTGATCTATGCCGGGGCGACGATCCTGGGGCGGATCACCATCGGCAAGGGTTCGGTCATCGGCGGTGGGGTCTGGCTGACCCGCAGCCTGGCGCCCGGCAGCGTCGTGACCCAGGCCCTGCCCGAACAGCGCCAGGCCTGAGTCGATCCCGGCCGCCCTTCGGGGAAATTCCTTCTCTGCCGCGGCCCCTGTCCAGCGCATCCTTTCGGCTTTTGGCTTGGTCTTTGGAATGGCCTCTGGCCGCGGCTTGGCATAGGTTGCCGCAATAACGACTGCATAAGTCGTGATAAATCATCCCGCAAGATCAAGGAGATCGAGATGAAACGCCTTTTGGGCCAAGCCCTTCTTGGCCTGTCGCTGGCCGCGGCCCCCCTCGCCGCCATGGCCGAGGTCAAGGAAATCACCGTGGCCTATTTCCTGGAATGGCCCCTGCCGTTCGAGCGCGCCAAGGTCGAGGGCACGTTCGAAAAGGCGCTGGGCGTCAAGGTCAACTGGCGCAGCTTCGACACCGGCGTGGCCATGTCGGCCGCCGCCGCCTCGGGCGATGTGCAGTTCCTGGTCAGCCAGGGCGTGCCGCCCTTCGTCACCGCGACTTCGGCGGGGCAGGATCTGAAGGCCATCGACATCGCGGTCAGCTATTCCGACAACGACAATTGCGTGGCGCGCAAGGATCTGGAGATCACCAAGGACAATGCCGCGACCGAGCTGAAGGGCAGACGGGTCGGCGTGCCGCTGGGCACCGCGGCGCATTACGGCTTTCTCAAGCAGATCGAGCATTTCGGGCTGACGGCCGACCAGCTGCAGATCGTCGACCTGACCCCGCCGGATGCGGCGGCGGCGCTGGCGCAGGGCAATATCGACGTGTTCTGCGGCTGGGGCGGCTCGCTCGCCCGCGCCAAGGAATACGGCAACATCCTGTTGACCGGGGCCGAGAAAGAGGCGCTGGGCATCCGCATCTTCGACGTGATCTCGACGCCGGGCGCCTTTGCCTCGGAAAACCCCGACCTGGTGGCGAAATTCCTGAAGGTGGTGAACGACGAGAACAAGGCCTATGCCACCGACCCCGCGCCTTTCGTTCCGGTGCTGGCCAAGGATTCCGGGCTGG
>CAMFIX010000260.1 GCA_945952425.1 uncultured Pseudorhodobacter sp.
GGATATGGAGCCGTGACGTCGGAAGAGCTGCGCGCGCTGTCCTTGTCGGACCTGTCGGACGGGCTGGCGGGGGAGGTCTTCTCTGTCGCCGAACTGGCGGCGGCCTATGGCGCGGCGCCCGCGGGCGCGGTGGCGGCGGCTCAGGCGCGGCTGGCGGGCGATGCGCCCTTCCTCTGCGGCATCCCGTTTCGCGGCCAGGGGCTGGTGGCGGAGAACCTGGTCCGGGCGGGCGCGATCCCGTTGGAGGGCGAGGGACCGGCGCCCTTCCGGGTGATCCTGGACTGGGACGGCGCGGTGCTGGCCGAGCCGGTCAGCTTTCGCCCGACGCCGGGGCTCTTGCCGCGGCTGGGCGGGGCGGGCAAGGCCGCGCTGACCGAGGTGCCCGCGATCCGGGCGGCCGAGGTGCGCGACCTGCGGCGCATCCTGCAACCGGCGAGCCTGCGCCGCGGCGAAGACCCCGACCAGGTGCCCCTGCCGCCGCCTGCGCCCGAGATGCGGCTGCCCTGCCGGGTGGGGATGGCGGTCGAGGCGGCTTTGACGGGCTATGACCCGCATCCTTTCGCCCCGCCCTGGCCCGAGTTCGGCCCGGCCTGGGCCAGCGGCACGGCGGGGCTGGACATGCGGAGACGGGCGCGGGCCGACTGGGCCCGGGTGTTCGAAACATTGCCCCTTGTGGCCCTGCCGACGGAGAGCGCGTCGCTGGTGGCCGCGCTCGGCCTGCCCGCGGCACGGGTCGGCGGGGTGATCCTCGCCGCCCGCTGGTTCGCGGATGAGCGCGTCCTTACGGCTGCGGCTCTGGCCTGACCCGGAACACCGCGCAATACAAGGCGGGCGCGAACAGCAGCGTAATCAGCGTCCCCGCGATGATGCCGCCCATCATCGCATAGGCCATCGGCCCCCAGAACACCTGGCGCGAGATCGGGATCAGGGCGAGGCTCGCCGCCGCCGCTGTCAGGAGGATCGGCCGCGCCCGGCTGTCCGACGCCCCCAACACCGCCTGCCAGCGGCTGAGGCCGGAGGCGACCAGAACCTCGATCTCGTTGATCAGGATGATGGAATTGCGGATCAGGATGCCGACCAAAGCCAGCACGCCGAGGATCGCCACGAACCCCAAGGGCGCGCCCGAGGGCAGAAGCGCCGCCACCACCCCGATCAGCCCCAAAGGCGCCACCGCCAGCACGATGAACATCAGCCGGAAGCTTTGCACCTGCGCCATGACCAGCGTCAGCATCACCAAGAGCATGACCGGCACGACGGCGACGATGGGCGCCTGGCTCTCGCCCGAGCTTTCCACAGCGCCGCCGAGCTCGACCTTGTAGCCCGCGGGCAGGGTGGCCGCAAAGGCCGCGACCTTGGGGCTGAGCGTGCCGACGATGGTCGCGGGCTGCGCCTTGGTCGCGATCGCGGCCTTCACCGTGATCGTGGGCACGCGGTCGCGGGTCTGGATCTGCGGCTGCTCGGTCGTCCATTCGATGGAGGCGAAGCTTTGCAAGGGGATCGCCATGCCCGAGGCATTGCCCAGCTGCAGGCTTTGCAGGCCCGACAGCGAGGCGCGGTCGGCCTCCGACCCGCGGGCCACCACGTCGATCAGCATGCGCCCGTCGCGCAATTCGGTCACCGTGGCGCCGTCGTAAAGCGAATACAGCGCGCGGGCGACGTCGGTTTGCGTCAGGCCAAGCTGGCGCAGCTTGTCCTGATCCAGCACCACTTTGGCCACGCGGGCGGGCTCGGACCAATCCAGGCTGACCGATTTCAGCCGGTCATCCCCCGCCATCAGCGCCGCCAGGTCGCGGGCATGGTCGCGCAGCACCTGCGGATCGGGCCCCGAGATGCGGTATTGCACCGGCTTGCCGACCGGCGGCCCAAGCTCCAGGTATTTGGCGAAGACCTCGACGCCGGTCAGACCCTTGGAGAAATCCTCCACCGCCGCCTTCAGCGCATCGCGCGCGCCGAGGTCCGGCGTCATGATGACGATCTGCCCGGTGTTGGGGCCCGGTGTCGGCACATCCAAAGCCAGCACGAAGCGGGGGGCAGAGCGGCCGACATAGGTGCTCCAGTAGCTGGCCTCCTTCCGCGTGGCCAGAAAGCCGTCCAGCTTGGCCATCACCGCATCCGTCCCGGCAAAGGCGGCGTTCTGGCGCAAAGTCACATCGACGATCAGCTCGGGCCGATCGGAGGTCGGGAAGAACTGCTGTTCCACGAAGCGCATCGCCCAGACCGAGACCGCGAAGGCCGCCACCGTCACCCCGATGGTCACCCATTTCGCCGCCATCGCCGCCCGCAGCACCCGGCGGAAGCCTTTGCGCAGCCGCCCCGGCTCGGGCGAATGATGGGCCATCCTGGCGGGCAGAAGGGTCGAGCCCAGCAGCGGCGAGAACAGGACCGCGACGATCCACGACAGCACCAGCGAGATCGCGATGACGTAGAAGAGCGAGATCGTATACTCCCCCGCCTTCGACGCATTGAACCCGATGGGGATGAACCCCGCCACGGTCACCAAGGTGCCCGACAGCATCGGAAAGGCGATGGAGGTCCAGGCGTAGCTCGCGGCCTTTTTCAGGTCGTCGCCCGCCTCAAGCCGCGAAATCATCGTCTCGATGGCGATCATCGCGTCATCGACCAAGAGGCCCAGGGCGATGATGAGCGCGCCCAGAGAAATCCGCTGCAGGGTGATCCCCATCAGCTCCATCACCACGAAAGTCAGGGCGAGGACAAGGGGAATGGTCAAGGTGACGACCAGCCCGGCGCGGACGCCGAGGCTCACGAAAGAGACCGCCAGCACGATGACCACCGCCTCGACCAGGGCGCGCAGGAAGTGATCGACCGACTCCTCCACCACCTTGGGCTGGTCGGCGACCTTGTGCATCTCGATCCCCACCGGCAGCTGGGCCGCGACGCCCTCCATCAGCCTTTCGAGCTTGGCCCCGAAGTCGAGGATATTGCCCCCCGCCCGCATCCCCACGATCAGGCTGATCGCGGGCTTGCCGTCATAGCGGATCAGGGCCGAGGGCGGGTCTTGGTAGCCCGCCGTCACCTCGGCCACGTCGGACAGGGCGAAATAGGTGTCGCCCACGCGCAGGTTGGTATCGGCCACCGCAGAGGGAGAGGTGAACTGCCCCGTCACCCGCACCAGGATCTGCTCGTCCCCGGTGCGCACCATGCCCGAGGGGACGATGGCGTTCTGCTTGGCCAAAGAGTCCAGCACCGCCGCCTGGTCCAGCCCCAAGGCCGCCAGCTTGCGGCTGGAGAATTCGATATGCACGACCTGGTCCTGCGTGCCGATCAGATCGACCTTGCCGGCATCGTCCAGCTGCAAGACCTGCGCCCGGATCGCCTCGACCCGGTCCTGCAGCTCGCGCGGGGTGAAGCCATCGGCGGTGAAGGCGTAGATGTTGCCGTAGACATCGCCGAAATCGTCGTTGAACGAGAATCCCGCGAATTCCGAGGGCATGTCGGGGCGGATGTCGCTCATCATCTGGCGGACGCGGGTCCAGGTGGCGCGCACATCCTTGGCATCGTCGCGCAGGTCGACATAGACCACGGTCTGGCCGGGGAAGGTGACAGAGCGGGTGTGCAGAAGGCTGTCGATCTCCTGCAGCTTTTTCTCGATGCGGTCGGTGACTTGCGTCGCGGTTTCTTCGGCCGTGGCGCCGGGCAAGGCGGCCGAGACGATCATCGTCTTGATGGTGAAGGCCGGATCTTCCTCGCGCCCGAGCCTCGTATAGGAGAACGCCCCGGCGATGACCGAGACCAGGATCAGATACCAGACCAGAGAGCGGTGCTTCAGCGCCCAGTCGGAGAGGTTGAACTTCATTCCCGTGCTCCGACTTCCTGGCCCTCGACGAGCGAATGCACCCCTTTGACGACGACCTCCTGGCCCTCGGCCAGCCCTTCGGTCACCACCACCCTGTCGCCCAGCGTGGCGCCCAGCGTCACCGGCAGCTGGTGCGTCTTGCGTCCGGCCTCGACCACCCAGACCTTGCCGTCGGCGATGGCCGACAGCGGCAAGGTGATGACCGGGGCGGCATCCGCGGCCAGCTCGGCCCGCACCAGGGCGCCGATGCGCCAAAGGTCGGGCGCCTGCGGCAGGGTCACGCGGATGCGGCGCGAGCGGGTGGCGGTGTCGGCCACGGGCTCGATCAGGCGCAGGTGGCCGGTCAGCGGCGCGGCGCCGGTGACGCGGGAGAACAGCGTGAAGGCCGAACCCTCCGACAGCAGCGAGAGGTAATCGGCCGGCAGGTCCAGCACCGCCTCGCGCCCGGGGCCGAGCGCCAGGGTCACCACCGGCGTGCCGGCGGCGACCACCGTGCCGGGCTTGACGGCGATGGCCAGCACGACGCCGTCCTCGGGGGCGGTCAGGGTGCCGAAACCCTCGGCATCCTTGGCGCGGCGCAGGTTGGCATCGGCGGCGGCGGCCTGGGCCGCGGCGGTGTCGCGGGCCTGCCGCGCGGCATCCAGCGCCTGGGTCGAGGCGACGCCGCGGCTGTTCAGCTCGGTCGTACGGTCGAAACTGGCGGCGGCAAGGTCGGCGGCGGCCCGCGCCGAGGCCAAGGCCGCCGTCGCCGCATCGACATCCTCGGACAGGGTCACCTGGTCCAGCGTGGCCAGAACCTGCCCCTTGGTCACAAGGTCGCCCACCGACAGGTCCAGCCGGGCGATGCGGCCGGCGGTCTGGAAGGCCAGGGCCGACTGGTGCTCGGCCTCGATCACGCCGGTGAAACTGCGGGCGCGGATCGCGTCCGGAGAGATGATCTCGGTCACCACGGGCCGGGGCGTTTCGGCGAAGACCGGCGTGGCGAGCAGCAGGAAGAGCAGGGCTTTCATGGCGCAGCCTCCACGACGCGACCGGGATACATCATCTGGCTGCCCGCCCCCACGACGACATCCCCGGCCTGCAACCCCGAAGCCACCAGCACCTCGCCCGCGGCATAGGACGCCACCGTGATCGGCGCCAGCGCCACGGCATGGGTCGAAGGATCGACACGCCAGACGGCGGGGCCATCGGCACTGGCCGTCAGCGCCTCCCAGGGCAGGTGGATGAC
>CAMFIX010000261.1 GCA_945952425.1 uncultured Pseudorhodobacter sp.
GGCTCGGAGATGTGTATAAGAGACAGCCCCGGGACCGCGACCGGCGCCCTTTGCGGAGGATGTGCCCATGGACCTTCTGTCGAAACTCTTGTCGGAACGCGACTGGCTGATGGCCGATGGCGCCACGGGGACCAACCTCTTCAACATGGGGCTGGAAAGCGGCGAGCCGCCGGAGTTCTGGAACACCGCCAAGCCCGACAACATCCGCAAACTTTATGGGGCTGCGGTGGCGGCGGGGTCGGACATCTTCCTGACCAACACCTTCGGCGGCAATGCGGCGCGGCTGAAGCTGCACCAGGCGCAAGGGCGCGTGCGCGAGCTGAACCGCGTCGGCGCAGCCCTTGGCCGCGAGATCGCCGACAAGGCGGGCCGTCCGGTGGTCGTGGCGGGCTCGGTCGGACCGACGGGCGAGATCTTCGAGCCGATGGGCACGATGACCCATGCGCTGGCGGTGGAAATCTTCGCCGAGCAGATGGAAGGCCTGAAAGAGGGCGGCGCCGATGTCGCCTGGGTCGAGACCATGTCGGCCTTCGAGGAATATGCCGCCGCCGCCGAAGCCGCGGGCCGGGTCGGCCTGCCCTGGGCCGGGACGATGAGCTTTGACACCGCCGGGCGGACGATGATGGGGATCACCTCGGCCGACCTCGCCCGCCGGGTCGAGGGTATGGCGGTGCCCCCCATCGCCTTCGGGGCGAATTGCGGCGTGGGCGCCTCGGACCTGATGCGGACGGTGCTGGGCTTTGCCGCGGCGGGCTCGACCCGGCCCTTGATCGCGAAGGGCAATGCGGGCATCCCCAAATACCACGAGGGCCATATCCATTACGACGGCACGCCCGAGCTGATGGCGGAATATGCCGTCCTGGCGCGGGATGCGGGCGTGCGGATCATCGGCGGCTGCTGCGGCACCATGCCCGAGCACCTGGCCGCGATGCATGCGGCGCTGGAGAGCCGGCCGAAGGGCACGCTGCCGACGGCGGAGGTCATCCAGGCCAAGCTCGGCGCGTTTTCCTCGGCCAGCGACGGGACGGATGGCGCGGGTCCGGAGCGCAAGCGTCGGCGGGGGTGAGATCGCGGAACGGGCGGCCTCGGGCAAAGCCCTCGGCCCGCGCGGCGGCGGTGGCGCTGATCTCGGGCGGCAGAAACAGGACGGCGCCGGTTCCGGTGCCGCCTTGCATTTGGGGCGGACGGCGGGCCGCAAGGCATAGGTCGGCGTGACCCGAGTCCCAACCCTTGCCGCGAGAGTCGGGGTGGCCCCCGACCTACAGATCGAACCCCAGCTGCGCGCCCTGCCCCGTTGGCGGGCGGAAGAGGTCGGTGCGCAGCGGCGGAAGCGGGGGGTTCAGGCCCAGCCGTTCCACCGCGATGCGGAAGCGCTGGCGCATCAGCTCGGCCCAATGGCCCTGGCCGCGGAACCTTTGCCCGAAGGCCGCGTCATAGTCCTTGCCGCCGTTCAGCTCGCGCACGCGGCCCATGACCTTCTCGGCCCGGTCGGGATAATGCGCGGCCAGCCAGTCCTTGAAAAGCCCCGCGACCTCCATCGGCAGGCGCAGGTGTATCCAGCTGGCCGCCACCGCGCCCGCCTCTTGCCCCGCGGCCAGGATCGGCTCCAGCTCGTGATCCGACAGGCCCGGGATCAGCGGCGAGACCATGACGCGCACCGAGATCCCCGCCTCGGCCAGCCGCCGGATGGTCTGCAACCTGCGGGCCGGACGCGGCACCCGCGGCTCCATCTTGCGCGCGAGCCGGTCGTCCAGCGTCGTCACGCTGACACCCACCCGCACCAGCCCCGCCGCAGCCATCGGCGCCAGAAGGTCGAGATCGCGCTCGACGAGACTGCCCTTGGTGGTGATGGCGACGGGATGACGATGGGCCCAAAGCACCTCCAGCACCTCGCGCATCACGCGGTACTCGGTCTCGATCGGCTGGTAAGGGTCGGTGTTGGTGCCAAGTGCGATCACCGCGGGCCGGTAGCTTTTCGCCCGCAGCTCGCGGTCCAGGACCGCGCCGATCCCGGGGCGGGCGATCAGCCGGGTTTCGAAATCGAGCCCCGGCGAGAGGTTCAGATAGGCATGGGTCGGACGGGCGAAGCAATAGATGCAGCCATGCTCGCAGCCGCGGTAGGGGTTGATCGAGCGGTCGAAGGGCAGATCGGGCGAGGTGTTGTAGGTGATGGCCGAGCGGGGGCTTTCCAGCCGGACCTCGGTGCGCACCACATGGTCTTCATGCGGAATGTCCCAGCCGTCGTCATGGGCGACGCGCAGACTGCCCTCATAGCGGCCGGCGGCATTGCTGGCGGCGCCCCGGGCCAGCAGGCGCTGGCCGGGCAGGATGGTGCTGTCTTTGGGTTCCATCGCCGCAGGATAGAACATTAAGGGAACATTCGCAACCGCTCAGGAGACAGATGCGCGGCATGGCTCCTCGCCCTCAGGCGGCACAACACGGATGTCATAGCGCAAGATATGCACACCGTCCCGGTAGACGTCGAACCGATAAATGCCGGTCAGAAGCGCCTCGCCGAACGCGGGTTTAAAGCCGATCCAGAAGCTGCCATCCCTCCCGGTCAGCGCAGTGTACCTGTCGGGGGGGCCGTATCCGGGAACGCGTGTTTCGATCATCAGGGGCACGGTGTCCCACAGATTGTCGATCCAGGCGACAACACCAACCCCCACATCCACCGACGCCGGAACATCGCCCCCGGTGAAGAAGTCGTAACGGCCGACGACGTCTGTAACTCCGGCCCGGGTGTCGGGCGCCGCTTCCTGGCCCAAGGGCCGGCGCATGCAATAGCCGCCCGCATCGAGAAAGCGCATCGGCACGGCTTGATAGACGAGCCCTGCCATCGCCGGCCTCGCGCAGACAAGCAGCGTCAAACAGAAGAGCACGAAGCGCAGGCGGCCCATGGTCCGGAAGTTCCACGCGGGGAGGCCGTCTGTCAACTTTCCCCTGCCAAATCACACCACAACCCCCTTGCTGTCGGCTTTCATCCGGGGCATGTCGGTAAGGGAACAGTGCGCACGCGGCTTCCGACGCATCACAGGTCAAACGCTTTCAGGAGCATCTCCCATGGCCGACGACGACGAAATCATCCTCTCCGAACTTTCCGACGACGAGCTTGTCCTGCAGATGCACGACGACCTTTACGACGGTCTCAAGGAAGAGATCGAAGAGGGCGTCCATATCCTGATCGACCGCGGCTGGGCCCCCTATGACGTCCTGACCAAGGCGCTGGTCGCCGGCATGACCATCGTCGGCGCCGACTTCCGCGACGGCATCCTGTTCGTGCCGGAAGTGCTGTTGGCCGCCAATGCGATGAAGGGCGGCATGGCCATCCTGAAGCCGCTTCTGGCCGAAACCGGCGCGCCGCGCATGGGCAAGATGGTGATCGGCACCGTCAAGGGCGACATCCACGACATCGGCAAGAACCTTGTCGGCATGATGATGGAAGGCGCAGGCTTCGAGGTGAAGGATCTCGGCATCAACAACTCGGTCGAAAGCTATCTGGCGGCGCTGGAAAGCGAACAGCCCGACATCCTGGGCATGTCGGCGCTGCTGACCACGACGATGCCCTATATGAAGGTCGTGATCGACACGATGAAGGAAAAGGGCCTGCGCGACGACTATATCGTGCTGGTCGGCGGCGCGCCCCTGAACGAAGAGTTCGGCAAGGCGATCGGGGCGGATGCCTATTGCCGTGACGCCGCCGTGGCCGTGGAAACCGCCAAGGCCTTCGTCGCCCGCAAGCACAATCAGCCGAACGCCTGATCGGCCTTTCATGGATGTGAAACCCCGGGCCCGCGCGCCCGGGGTTTCCTTTTGGCCCCGGCGGGCGCAAGGTAAAGCGATGGACAGCACGGCGCTTGACGATCAGACCCTGACCGAAACCGGCCTGGCGCCGCAGGGCGCCGACCCCGACCGCGTGCTGGTCCTGGCCTGCGGGGCGCTGGCGCATGAGGTTCTGGCCGTGACGCGGGCCAATGGCTGGGATCACATCGACCTGCAATGCCTGCCCGCCAAGCTGCATCTTTACCCCGACAAGATCACGGCCGAGGTCGAAAAGGCGGTCAGGGCGGCCCGCCACGACCGCGTGCTGGTTTTGTATGCCGATTGCGGCACCGGCGGGCAATTGCAGGAAAAGTGCAAGGAACTCGGGGTCGAGATGATCCCAGGCCCCCATTGCTATTCGTTTTTTGAAGGCAACGCGCGCTTCGCCAAGCTGGCGGAGGACGAGTTCACCGCCTTTTACCTGACCGATTTCCTGGTGCGGCAGTTCGATGCCTTCGTCTGGAAGCCCATGGGGCTCGACCGCCACCCCGAGCTGCGCGACATGTATTTCGGCCATTACACGAAACTGGTCTACCAGGCGCAGACCGAAGATCCGGGCCTGGATGCCAAGGCGCAAGACTGCGCCCGGCGGCTCGGCCTGGCTTACGAGCGGCGCTTCACCGGCTATGGCGACCTGGTGCCCTTCCTGGCGCGTGCCGCGGAATGACGCCGGAAGAGCTGCCGAAACTCTTCGCCACGGCCTTCAATGCGGGGGATGCGGGGGGGCTGGCCTCGTGGCTGGTGGCGGATGCGGATGTGGTGACGCTGACCGGGGCCGTGGCCGAGGGCGCCGAAGAGGCGCGGGCGATCTTTGCGGCCGAGTTCGCTGGCCTCTTCCGCGGCGCGCGTCTGGTCACCGGCAAGACCCGCCTGCGCGCCCTGGGCCCCGGCGCCGCGATCCTGACGCAGCGCTACGTCATCGCGGGCGCCCGGGACGAGGCGGGCCAGGAGATGGCGCGCATCGGCTGCCAGCTGACCGCCATGCTGATCCAGACCCGCGACGGCTGGCGCGCGGTCAACTGGGCCCTGATCGCGGTCTGACGCCGCGGAGCCTCCGGCGGGGATATTTGGGGACCAGTGAAGTCGAGTGCCGAGGCCAAAGCGCGCTTCAGGGCCTCGGCGGCTAGGTCGAGTCCCGCGAGGGTCTCAAGGCGCAACGATCCCCCCGTTTTCATTGGTCCTCAAATATCCACGGGGAT
>CAMFIX010000262.1 GCA_945952425.1 uncultured Pseudorhodobacter sp.
ATCACCTACCGCGTGGTGCGCCGCGCTGACCGCATCAAGCGGGGGGAGAAGTAGGGCCCCGCCGACTGCCCGCTTGGGGCTTTGCCGCCAGAGGCCGCCCTGCCGACTGTACGACCTCTGCCACGGAGAGGTCTCTGAAACGGGAAAGGGCGCCCCAGCAAAAGGGCGCCCCAGTCCCCCGGCGCGCCCCGATTTTTCGCCGAAAAATCGTGCCCTTACTTCGGCGCCTTCGCAAACCGCAGATAGGGCAGCTTGATGTCCAGCTCGCCGAAGCGCTCTTTCGCCTGGTCGTTGTTCAAGGCGAGCGCCACGATCACATCCTGCCCGGCCTGCCAGTTCGCCGGGGTCGCCAAGGGCTTGCCGTCCGTCAGCTTGACCGCATCCAGCGCCCGCAGAATTTCTGCGAAATTCCGGCCCACCGTCATCGGATAGGTCATCGTCAGCTTCACCTTCTTGTCCGGCCCGATGATATAGACCGTGCGCACCGTGTTGGAATGCGCGGGCGTGCGGCCCTCGGTCGGCAGGTAGTAATCGGCCTCCAGCATGTCATAGGCCTTGGCGACCGTCAGGCTGCTGTCGTCGATGATCGGGAAATCGGCCGGAGCGCCGCCGAAAGCCTCGATGTCCTTCTTCCACTTCTCATGGTCCTGCACAGAATCGACCGAAACGCCGATGACCTTGGTGCCGCGCTTGGCGAATTCCGCGCTCAGCTGGGCGACGGCGCCGAATTCGGTCGTGCAGACCGGGGTGAAATCGCGCGGATGGCTGAAGATGATGCCGAAGCTGTCGCCGAGCCATTCGTGGAACCGGATCTCGCCGGCGGTCGATGGCGCGGTGAAGTCCGGGGCGATGTCGTTGATGCGCAGACCCATGGCGGCCTCCTCTCGTTGCATATCCCGGGAACCTAGCCAGATCGGAACGGAATTTCACCCCCTGCCGGGCTTGACCCCATGAAAAAGAACCCGCTTCCCCCGCAGGCCCCCCGGCCGGAACCCGCGTCCTGTTTTCCGCCCGCGGCGAGATTTGATCAAACCATGTCGCCCGCAGAGAAGACCGCACCGCCCCCTGCCCTATCTTCTCTGCGACACAGGAGGCCCCCCATGATCACCCGCCGCGACTTCTATATCGACGGGCGCTGGACCGCGCCCAAGGCGCCGCGCGACTGCGCCGTCATCGACCCTTCGACCGAAGAGACCTGCGCCATCATCTCGCTGGGCGACCAGGCCGATACCGATGCGGCGGTCGCCGCCGCCAAGGCCGCCTTCCCGGCCTGGGCCGCCACGCCCCCGGCCACCCGTCGCGCCGCCGTCGTGCGCATCCTCGACCAATACGAGGCCCGCAAGGAGGAACTCGCCCAGGCGATCTCGGTCGAAATGGGCTCGCCCATCGACCATGCGCGGGGTTCCCAGGCCCCCTGCCTGCCCTGGCACCTGACCAATTTCCTGACCGCTTTCGACCAGATCGAATGGATAAAGCCGCTCGGCCCCCATGCCCCCGACACGATGATCGCGCAAGAGCCCATCGGCGTCGTGGGCCTCATCACGCCCTGGAACTGGCCGATGAACCAGATCGCGCTGAAGGTCATTCCGGCGATCCTGGCGGGCTGCACCTGCGTGCTGAAACCCTCCGAGGAGAGCCCTCTGAACGCGATGATCTTCGCCGAGTTCTGCCATGACGCGGGCCTGCCGCCGGGCGTCTTCAACCTGGTGAACGGTGATGGCGCGGGCGTCGGCGCCCAGCTGACCACGCACGCGGATGTGGCGATGATCTCTTTCACCGGCTCGACCCGCGCGGGCAAGGCGATCTCGAAAGCCGCCGCCGAGACGCTGAAACGGGTCACTTTGGAGCTGGGGGGCAAGGGCGCCAATGTGGTCTTTGCCGATGCCGACGACAAGGCGGTCGAACGCGGCGTGCGCCACATGATGGACAATTCGGGCCAAAGCTGCAACGCGCCCAGCCGGATGCTGGTGCAGCGCCCGGTCTATGACCGCGCCGTGCAGATCGCCGCCGAAGTGGCCTCCAGCATCGCCGTGGGCTCGGCCCATGACGCGGGCGACCATATCGGCCCGGTGGTGAACCGCCGACAATGGGAGCAAATTCAAGGCTATATCCAGAAGGGCCTGGAAGAGGGCGCCCGGCTGGTCGCGGGCGGCCCGGGCCTGCCCGAGGGCTTCAACCGCGGTTTCTACGTCAAGCCCACGGTTTTTGCCGATGTGGTGCCGGGCATGACCATCGAAAAGGAAGAGATTTTCGGCCCCGTCCTCGCCATGATCCCCTTCGACACCGAGGCCGAGGCCGTCGCCATCGCCAACGACAGCCCCTATGGGCTGACGCATTACGTCCAGACCCAGGATGGCGCCAAGCGCAACCGCATGGCCTTGGCGCTGAAGGCCGGGATGATCCAGATGAACGGCCGTTCGCGCGGCGCGGGCGCCTTCTTCGGTGGCGTCAAGATGTCGGGCCGGGCGCGCGAAGGCGGCGTTTGGGGGATCGAGGAATTCCTGGAGTCCAAAGCCATCGGCGGCTGGGCGCTGTAAGACCAAGGGCGCTCCGGACCAGACCCGGGGCGCCCGTCAAACTTGACACCTATGTCAATTCCGGGCAGCCTGCACGCAGGAGGCCCCCCGATGAACAAACCTGCGCACAAGCACCTCACCTCGCCCCTGACCCTGCGCGGCCATAGGTTGAAGAACCGCATCGTCTTCGGCGCCCATACCGCCAACATGTCCGATCTCGGGCTCCCCGGCCCCCGCGCCAAGGCCTATTGGCTGGAGCGCGCCAAGGGCGGCGCCGCGATGATCGTGACCGAGCCGGTCCCCGCCCACCGCACCGGCGTCCTGACCCGCGGCAATTACCGACCCGAGGATGACGCGATCATCGCCGGTTTTCGCGAGGTGACCGAGGCCGTCAAGGCCGAGGGCTGCGTCATCCTGCAGCAGATCTACCACATCGGCGCGCATGGCGATTCGGATCTGAGCTTCGCCCCGCATTGGTCGCCCTCCGGCCTGCCCTCCTATCACGACAGCGACGGCAGCCACGAGATGACCGGCGCCGAGGTGGAGGAGCTTTTGGAGGCCCATGTCGCCGCCGCGATCCGGGCGCAGGCCGCGGGCTTTCAGGGGGTGGAGCTTTGGGCGGCCTATCACTCGCTGATCGACCAATTCTGGACGCCCTGGAGCAACCGGCGGACCGACCAATGGGGCGGCAGCCTGGAGAACCGCACCCGGTTCTCGCGCGAGCTGATCGCAAGGGTCCGCGCCGCCTGCGGGCCCGCGTTCATCATCGGCCTGGCGATCTCGTGGCAGGAAAGCCCGGTGCTGCTGTCGATGGAAGAATTCTGCGACATCATCGCCTTGCATGACGATGGCGAGCTAGACTACGTCACCGTCGGCTTCGGCGGCTATATGGATTTCGAAGGCATCATCCCGCCCTTCACCCATGGCGAAAAGCTGACGACGGGGCTGACCGCGCGGCTGAAGGCGGTGGTGAAACACGCCAAGATCACGTCGGAGGCGGGCATCCGCACCCCCGACAATGCCGAAACCCTGCTGGCTGCGGGCGAGGCCGACCTCGTCTCGATCGTGCGCGGCCAGATCGCCGACCCGTTTCTTGCCGCCAAGACCATGGAAGGTCGGGCCGAGGACATCCGCGGCTGCCTCTCCTGCAACCAGATGTGCTGGGGCCGCCGCAGCCGCGACTACTGGATCTCTTGCCTGATCAACCCCTCTGCCGGGCGCGAATGGGAATGGGGCGGCGACCGTTTCACCCCCGCCACCCCGCGCAAGGTGCTGGTGATCGGCGCCGGGCCCGCCGGGCTGGAGGCCGCCCGCGCCTGTGCCGAACGCGGCATGCAGGTCGAGATCGTGGAGGCCCTGCCCCAGGTCGGCGGCCAGTTCCGGCTGGCGGGCATGCAGCCCCGCCGCGCGCAAGTGCTTGATTTGCTGGACTGGTACGAGAGGCAATTCACCCGGCTTGGCGTTCACCTCCGGCTGAACACCTTTCTTGACGCCGCCGACATCGCCGCCCATCCCGCCGAGACCGTGGTCATCGCGACTGGCTCGCTGCCCGAGGGCACCGGCTTTCAGCGCTGGAACCCGGGGCAGGCGCAGCTGCCGGGGGTGGCTTTGGGTCAGGTCTGGTCGCCTGAAGAGGTCATGCGGCGCGAGGCGCGGCTGGGCGACACGGTGGTGCTTTACGACGAGGGCTCGAACTGGCGCGGCGTCGGGACGAGTTGGGCGCTGGCCGAGCGCGGCCACAAGGTGATTCATGTCACGCCCGAACCCTTCATCGGCCGCGAGATCGCCCGCACCGCCGCCGATCAAGCGACGCGGCGGCGCCTGGCGCAGCTGGGGGTGGAGTTCGTGACGGAAACCGGCGTCGCGGAGTGGCACGGCAATGGCGCGACGCTGCGCAGCCTTTTGACGGGGGCCACGCGGCAAGTCGCGGCCTCCAGCCTCGTCATGGCGACGTCGAACCGCGCTTTCGACCCGTTCCCCCTTGAAATTGCGGGAAAAACCCTCCACCGAATCGGCGATTGCGCGGCGCCCCGGCTTGCGGCCTATGCTTTTCACGATGGCCGCAAGCTGGCGCTGGCGCTGTGATTACTTGAACGGGTTGCTCGACTTGGTGATCGCATCCGCGCAGTCGATCAGCTTGGAAATCGAGGCGGAAGAACCGGAGAGCGAGTAATCCTTCACCGGCGTCCCATCGGCCGAGCGCAGGTGCAACGTGTTGCCCCGCGCGACCTCGACCACCAGGTCGCCCGCATTATCTTGTGCCGGCAGATCGAACAGCACCGACTGCTTGTAAAGATTCGCCGCCGTCAGCGACCAGGGCGAGCGGCGGTCGATCTCGACCTGCAGGTCGCCGGTCTGGCCATCGCCGAATTCCCAGTCCTCGGAATAGAACTGCAGGCGAATCGCGGCGTCCTCGAAAATCCAGATGGTGAAGCTCTCGCCCGGATCGGACACTTCGGCGAGGCAGGCATAGGTGCCGTCGTCGAAGCTGACGCCC